>JBGQEW010000001.1:0-53585 GCA_041496565.1 Terriglobia bacterium
GCGAGCCACTCAAACCGTTCCTGACTGGTTGGATGGTTGGGAAGCAGGTAGCCGGAGTTGCCAAGCGGCACCGCGCCAAAGCGTTGCAGCTTTCGCCAGACTTCAACCCGCTGGCTGGCTCGCTTTGCGGGCAGGGTGAAGGTCAGCAGCAACCAAGGAGTGGCGCTCCTGCTGTTAGATACGGCCATATCTAAGCGATGTTATACTTATAACTATAATGTGGTCAACCTCATTGAACATGCTGGGTCGCTCGCCGAACGGGACATTTTCTAGACTGTTGCTAGAGGAGCTTAACACTCCCTTCCTTGTTTGGCTGCCGCTGTCCTGATGGCGATTCCTGCCTGGCCACAAGAGACGCCAAAGGACCTGGGTAATAAGAGCATCGAAGCCCTGATGAACATTGAGGTGACTTCCGTCTCGAAGAAAGAACAAAAGCTGTCGCGCACGGCAGCCGCAATCTTTGTCATCACTCAGGAGGATATTCGCCGCTCGGGTGCCACCAACATTCCCGATCTTTTGCGCATGGTGCCGGGACTGGACGTGGCGCAAGTGAATAGCAGTACGTGGGCCATCAGTTCCCGCGGGTTTAACGATCAAGCCGCTAACAAGCTCTTGGTGTTGATCGATGGTCGCACCGTGTACTCCCCGCTTTTCGGCGGAGTCTTTTGGGATGTGCAGCAAGTTCCGCTTGAAATCATCGACCATATCGAAGTCATTCGTGGCCCCGGAGCCGCCGTGGGGGGGCAAATGCCGTTAATGGCGTCATCAATATCACCACCAAAAAAGCGTCGGACACTCAAGGAGGACTTATTAGCGGTGGCGGTGGCACCTATGAACGAGGATTCGGAACCGCTCAATTCGGTGGCAAAATGGGAAGCGACACCTATTACCGCGCCTTCATGAACGCCTTCGATCGGAATCATTTTATTGGTTTGGCCGGGCAGGACGGCCATGACGAATGGGACACCTATCGGACCGGATTCCGCGTAGATAGCAAACTCGACGCCAAAGACTCGATCACCTTTCAGGGAGACGCATACAAGGGCAGTGAAGGCGAGGTTGTGGCGTCGGTCACTTCTCTTCAACTACCGCAGCCCCAGATACTGAACCTGCGTCAGCGCTTGGGAGGCTGGGATCTTCTATCCCGCTGGGATCACGCCCTTTCATCAACTTCACAAACGACGCTTCAGGTTTATTTCGATCGCACCAATCGTGGCGACTCCACCTATGGAGAGGGTCGCGACACATTTGACGTCGATTTTCAGCATCACATCGCCTGGGGACATCGGCAGGATTTAGTTTGGGGTCTCGGATATCGCGCCACGTCCGATAGCATTCGCGGCACGATCAGAGTCTCTTTCAATCCTTCCAGCGAAACAGATCGGCTTTTTGGCTCGTTCGTGCAGGATGAAATTGCCATCCTTCCCCGACGCTTGTATTTCACGCTAGGAGCCAAGCTCGAACATAACCACTCTACGGGCTTCGGTGCGCAACCTAGCGCCAGCATCGCCTGGCTTGTAAATGACAAAAACATGCTCTGGGCCTCCGTCTCCAGGGCCATGCACACGCCCGCGCGTGATGAAGATGTGCGTTTCAATCAGAGGGTATTACCTGGGCCGGTTCTGGTCAGCTTTTTTAGCGCAGGGCAAAAAAACGAAAACGTTCTTGCCGAAGAACTCGGCTATCGCACTCAGCTTTCGACAGAACTTTCGTTGGACCTGACTGCTTTTTACAATTCCTATACCCATCTCAGATCCGGAGAGTTCGGAACTCCGTTCTTGGAATCCAGCCCTGCCCCCGACCATATGGTTTTTCCAATCAACGCCGGGAATTTGATCCATGGCGAGAGCCACGGAGCTGAGATGGCTCTGAACTGGAAGCCAGCCAGCCGCTGGACTCTCAGTTCGGGTTACTCATACTTGCAACTGCATATGCACCGCGATCCAACGAGTACGGATGGCGTCACTCCTGTGACAATTGAAGGCAGCAGCCCCCGTGAGCAAGCGCAGTTGCGCTCCCATCTCGAATTGGCATCCAGGTGGACATGGGATGCTTCGGTCTATTTCGTCGGGCCCCTACACGCCTTGCAAATACCCTCTTATACGCGCCTGGATACCGGGTTGACGTGGAAGATTGGCGAAAAGTTGTCGCTCAGCGTTGTCGGGCAGAATCTTCTCCTCGATCATCATCTTGAGTCCAGTGGGCCCGACCAAATAGTCGTATCCGGAATCGTGAAACGCAGCGCTTATGCGAAGTTCACTTGGCAGTTTTGATCGCACGGCAAATTACTTTGAGCCATACGAACGGATTGCGAGTGGGGTTCCGGCACAGGAGATGGGGGACGCGATCACCGCGAGCTGCGCACTGTCGCGTGCGGCTCTGCGCCACGGCCCTCGCGGCAGTCTCGGCGCTTGCTGGCGCGCCTCCAACCGGGGCTCAAGCCACTCCGTCGGTCGAGTATCAAGTCAAGGCAGCGTTTCTTCTAAACTTTACAAAATTTATCGAATGGCCGGCAAACGTTTTTCACGGTGAAAAAACACCCATCACTGTCTGCGTATTTGGATACGACCCATTTGGCAGCACTCTCGATGAAGTCATTCGGGGAAGGACAATCAACGGCCGCGAGGTGTTGGCGCGGCGGATCAATGAATTGCCGGACCTGAATTCCTGCCAGCTGGTTTTCGTCAGTGAGAAGGAAGATAAGCGTCTGCCGGACCTATTGAACAGTTTGAAGGGGGCGAGTGTGCTCGTTGTCGGAGAGGGCGAGGATTTTGCGGAGCGAGGTGGCACAATCCAATTCTACTTGGAAGGGAACCGGCTGCGCTTCGCCGTCAACGTGGATGCGCTGCAAAGGGACCGCCTGAATGTCAGTTCCAAACTGCTCGCACTGGCCAAAATCGTCCACGACAAAAGTCATCCGAAAGGAAACTGAGATGCGTTCGTACCTAGACCTATCCATCCGTCATAAGCTCCAAGGCATGGTGATCATCGCCTGCGGCGTTGCCTTGTTCGTGGCATCCACAGCATTCACCATTTACGATCGGACCACTTTCCTCCGTGCAAAAACAGCCGATCTCATTGCCTCCGCGAAAATGATCGGATCGAACAGCACCGCGGCGCTTACCTTTCATGATTCCGGATCGGCACGGGAGATCCTAAGCGCGCTGCGAGCCAAGCAGCATGTGATTCATTCCTGTATTTACGACGCCGATGGCAAAGTCTTCGCGAAGTACAGCCGGGACCCGACCGAACTTGGTTCTTGTCCTCCTCCAGCCCAAGGAGAAGGAAGCACGCTTGTGACACGACACATGGTCTTATTCCAGAACATAGTCCTGAATGGTGATTCCATCGGCACGATATACATTGAAGCAGATCTGGGGGACCTTCATGAGCGATTCCTGCGATTCGTGGTGATTGATTTCGTTGTGTTACTGGGTTCGCTGGCGATTGCATACGTATTGTCTTATCGGCTGCAGCGCGTGATTTCGGAACCGATACGGGAGCTGGCAGAGACCGCATCGTCGGTCTCCGTCCATGAAAACTATTCGATTCGCGCCACAAAGAGAAGCCAGGACGAAATCGGGGTTTTGTTTGACCAGTTCAACAGCATGCTCGACCGCATCCAACAGCGGGATGTCGCTATACAGAAAGCGCACGATAATCTCGAGAACAGAGTCGAAGAGCGGACCGCGTATCTCAATGCCCTCATCGAAAATAGCCCGCTCGCCATTATGGTGCTGGACTCGGCAGAAAAGATTCAACTATGCAATCCAGCGTTTGAACAGATGTTTCAATATTCCAAGATAGAATTGATCGGCAAACCGGCCGACGGACTCCTGGCGGATGGGGGCCTCCTCGCGGAAGCACGCAATATTTCCCATGGGACGCTCGGCGGAACACCCGTGAATCTGGTGACGCGACGCAAGCGAAAAGACGGGAGCCTGGTGGACGTCGAACTTCACGGTGTGCCCCTGGTCGTGAACGGCCAGGTGGTTGGCTCGCTGGGCATCTATCAAGACATTTCCGTCCGCAAACGAGCCGAAGAAGCAATGCAGCAAGCGAAAGAAGCGGCGGAAGCTACCAGCCGGGCCAAGAGCGAGTTCCTTGCCAACATGAGCCATGAAATCCGCACGCCAATGAATGGAATCATGGGAATGACGGAACTCGTTCTCGACACCGAACTCGACTCTGAACAACGCGAGTACTTGAACATGGCCAAGATGTCCGCCGACTCTTTGCTTTCCCTGATCAATGACATCCTGGATTATTCCAAGATCGAAGCCGGCAAGCTCGAGATCGACACGATTGATTTCAATCTCGGAGACACCATTGGCGACACGATGAAAACGCTAAGTCTCCGCGCACATCAAAAGGGACTGGAGCTCGCCTACGATCTTCAGCCGGACGTTCCCGATGCGCTCATGGGAGACCCAGGACGCTTGAGACAAATCATTGTGAATTTGGTCGGAAACGCCATCAAGTTCACCGAGAGGGGCGAAGTGATCCTTTACATGCAGACCGAGAGGAGGACGAGTGAGGATATTCAGCTCCATTTCACCGTTTCAGATACCGGGATCGGAATTCCCCCTGAAAAACAGGCCGCAATCTTTGAAGCCTTTACGCAAGCTGACGGATCCATGAGTCGCACTTACGGCGGCACGGGATTGGGTCTCACCATTTCGTCCCGGCTCGTCGGACTCATGCACGGGCGAATTTGGGTGGAAAGTGAGCTCAACAAGGGCAGTCGTTTCCATTTCTCCGCGCAATTTGGACTGCAGAAGGCGCCCGCGAGAACCATTGTCCCGCGGGATCCGGCGACCTTGCGTGACATGCGAGTGCTCGTCGTGGACGACAACGCGACAAACCGGCAAATCTTGCTCAAAATGCTTGACCACTGGCACACAAGGCCTTTGGCCGTGGAAAGCGGCGCGAAGGCAATGACCGCCTTGAGCGAGGCCCAAGGCTTGGGAAGAAATTATCCTCTTATTCTTCTCGATGCCCAAATGCCCGAAATGGACGGATTCGCGTTGGCTGAATGTATTAAGAGGAACCCAGAATGGGGAGCGGCCACCATCATGATGTTAAGCTCCGCCGGCCAGCGTGGGGACGCCAAACGCTGCCGTGAATTAGGCGTCGCCGCCTATCTCACCAAGCCCGTTCGGCAGGGAGAATTATTAGACGCCGTTTTGACCGCGTTGGGGACGAAACCAATAAGAGAAGCTCCGCCTCCCCTGGTTACCCGCCACTCTCTCCGCGAGAATAGCAAGCACCTGCGCATCCTGCTAGTCGAGGATAACGCCGTGAACCAGATGCTTGCGGTCCGGCTACTGGAGAAACGCGGCCACAAGGTGATTGTGGCAGGGAACGGCAAAGAAGCATTGGCGGCCCTGGAAAAAGACTCATTCGACCTGGTGCTCATGGACGTTCAAATGCCCGAGATGGACGGCTTCGAAGCGACCGCGGTGATTCGGGAGAAAGAGAAAACGTCCGGGAATCACCTGCCCGTCATCGCCATGACCGCTCACGCGATGGCAGGAGACAGAGAGCGCTGTCTTGAGGCCGGAATGGATGACTACATCACGAAACCGATTCGGCCGGAGGAATTGACCGAACTGCTTTGACGCTATTCACCTGCCGCTCCGACAGAGACCTATTGCGGAATTCGAGGTCCAGCATGAGCTGGAAGCAACCCCGGCACGGAGGACCACCGGTAGCCGTAATCGTGAAACCGTGGCTCGTGACCTTGGACTACGGTACGGGGTTCAGGATGTTCTCGATGCGCATCGGAGGGCTCTCCGCGATGGCGGGCGTCATTCGAGAGAGGTCATTTCGCAATGCGCCGCTGTAAGACTTCGAGGATTCCTGTAACGAACATCGCCGGAGTCGGTGGGCAGCCGGGGATATATCCGTCCACGGGAATCACCGCGTCCACCGCGCCGACGATTGCGTGGCTACCGGCAAAAATCCCGCCGCTACATCCACAAGCTCCTACGGCGACTACCAACTTGGGCGCGGGCACGGCTTCGTACGCAGCCTTGACGGCTTCGGCCATATTGCGTGTGACCGGTCCCGTCACCAAGAGCATGTCGGCATGCTTCGGAGAGGCCACAAAATGAATGCCAAACCGTTCCAGGTCGTAATACGGGTTCGTGAGAGCGGTGATTTCCGCCTCGCATCCGTTGCAAGAACCGGAATCGAGTTGACGGATGTTCAACGCCCTTTGCAAAAGAGAGTGAATCTGCATGCGTGCAGCTTCTGGGGACGGGGCACTCAGGGTAATTTCGGTGCGGCCCTCGATATCCCAGCGCCGCACCGTCTGTTCTTTTGGCACACCGCACCGGGTGAATTGTTTCGCTGTAACTGCGGCTCCTTCGCCAAATTCAATACACTTGCCGCACCCAATGCACTCGCCGTAGGAAAGCCTCAGGCAGCTTTGGCCCTCGCGTTCTTCCATGCCAAGCGCCGCCGTGGGGCAGACCTCGACCAGTCTCTGAGCGATCGCCGGCGTCAAGCGATCCGCGACGATCTCGGGCATGCGGCTGCCGTCGCAGTTCCCCAGCAGAGTTTCTACCGGGATCAATCTGTCCGGCTGGCGCAGACTCTGCCCAATCACGTCACCGATCATCGGTCGCATCCCGAGTACGAAAGATTGAAACTTTTGTTGATCAGCGGAAAATCCGCAATGATGTTGCCCGCCACTGCCACCGGCATGACGGGCCAATTCTGAAACGACGGAGACTTGATGTGACACCGAGTCAATCGGCCGCCGCGCGCTTCCATCCAATAGCAGAGCTCCCCGCGGGGCGATTCCACTGCAGAAAATCCTTGGATGTCTCCTGGTGCGGCGAGCGGAGTGAAGACGCTTCCATCCGGAAGGGATCCCGCGGCCTCCTGAATCAATTGTGCCGAGATCGCCGCCTCGGCAATGCGAATTTTCGCGCGCGCCATCACGTCTCCGTAATGCGTGACGGGAACCTCGATTTGATGCTGGCGGTAGCGCCCGTACGGGTGGTCGCGCCGAGCGTCGAGATCGATTCCGCTGGCGCGCGCGACGGGTCCGACGGCCGCGAGGTCCCGCGCGGCTTCCTGGCTCAGTATTCCCGCCGTTTCAAAACGGTTCTGGATGGAGGGCGTTTCGAGAATCAAACGCGCGACCTCCGAAAATTCACGGTGGGCTCGAGCCACAACTTGCGCGAGTTGGGCCACCTTGCCGGAATCGAGATCCAATCGCAGACCGCCTGGGACTGCGATACCGCGCCAGTAGCGCGTTCCGCAACACTGCGCTGACTCTCGAAGCAGGGATTCCTTGAGCCGCGCCGCATAGGCTGCGGGTACGCCGAAACCTACGTCGGTGCACAACCCACCGACGTCCGAGATGTGACAGACAAGCCGCTCGAGCTCCAGTGCAACCAGGCGGATGGCTGCGGCTCGCGGCGGAGCGTTGATTTCGCAGGCATTTTCCACCGCCTGGGAGTAGCACACCGCGTGGGCGAAGCAGTTGTCGCCGGAGACCGATTCCGCGAGCATCGCTCCATTCACAAACTGTCTTCCTTCGAAGAGTTTCTCGGTGCCTTTGTGAGTGTAGAAGTGGCGCAACTCGAGATGCAAAACTGTGTCGCCGACCACGCTGAAGCGGAAATGTCCGGGCTCTATTACGCCTGCGTGAACGGGCCCGACTGCGACTTCTGCGATGCCCTCGCCTTGAACCTGCAAGAAGCGGTACTCACGCTTCGACCAAGGAACGTCGTCCACCGGATCCATCATCGGGTACACACCGTCGGGCCAGTTATCGTGGAAGAGCAGTGGTCGCAAATCGGGGTGCCCCACGATCTCGATGCCGTATTGGTCGTGGAGTTCTCTCTCATACCATACGGCTGCCGGCACCTCGGGTGTGATGGACCCGAGCGGGCCATCAGCCGGCAGCACGATCTCGCGGTAATCGGGATTTCCGATATCAAAAATGTAATGAACCCGCTTCTCGCGCGTTGGACTCAGGCTTCCGAAAATGGTGACGAGACGCGCCCGGGCTCCCTCTTTGGTACGCGGAATTGTGGGCATCGTTCCCAAAGGAGTTCTTTCGCTGTGCGGAACCGCTGTTGGGAGGTTTTCCTTCATCGCAACACCGCCGCCGCCTCCCGCAACAGAACACCGAAAAAGTAAGGAATCCGCGCGCCGAAAAATAACAGGCAGAGAACAGCGATCCCCATGGATGTGTACTCGGACGGGATGAGCTTTGCTTTCTCCGCGCGCGGGTCCGGCTCTCCACAGAGCATGCGGAAGAGATGGTGAGCGAATCCGCCGAACACCAGCGAGAGTACGGCTAGGAAAACAATCGCAACCAGATAGCGCGCCTGCGTGAAGGCTTCGGACAGAATGGCAAACTCGCTGATGAACAGGCTAAACGGCGGCAAGCCGACAATCGCCAGACTCCCGATGAGCAGGGCGGCGCTCGTTTGCGGCAACGTTCGAGAAATGCCGCTGATTCCATCGATTCGTAACGTGCCCACATTGTGACGGACGTTACCGGCGCTGAAAAACAAGAGGGACTTTGCTACCGAGTGGTTGAATGTGTGCAGCAGCGCGCCGAAAAACCCCAACGGCCCTCCCAATCCCAGGCCGATGGCGATGATTCCCATGTGTTCGATGCTGCTATAGGCCATCAGACGTTTCAGGTTCCGTTGCACTAGAATGAGGAGCCCGGCAACAACCATAGACATCACGCCGAAGATAAGCAGCAGAGCGTGAGGGAAGCCGGGCCCTGCGGCCAGGGAGACAATCGCGTCGTAACGCATCAAGGCGTACATGGCGCAGTTGAGCAGGACCGCTGAAAGCAAGGCGCTAATGGGCGTAGGAGCTTCGGCGTGCGCATCTGGCAACCAGCTGTGCATCGGAACGAAACCGATCTTCGTTCCGTAGCCAACGATGACGAACACGAATGCAAGCTTCAGCAAGTGCGGATCAAGTCCGATGTGAGGCGCGGCATTCATCAGTGAGACCCAATCGAGCGCTGCGGCCGAACTCATGCCTGCCTTGACGGCGGCCAGATACAACACAATGGTGCCAAACAACGCGAAGGCGATTCCCACCGTGCACACGATCAGATACTTCCAGCCGGCCTCGACTGCCCCTTCGGTGTTGTAGAAGCCCACGAGCAAGGCCGAGGCCAGCGTCGTTCCCTCCATCATGATCCACATGAAGCCGAGGTTTGCTGCCAGGCAGACGCTGATCATGGTGAAAAGGAAGAGAAAGACCAGAGCATAAAACCAGCGCGGCGAGGTGAAACGCCCTTCTCCCATATGGCGGAAGTAGCCCGAGGCGTAAACCAGCACCAGACCGGAAATGAATGCGATGCCCACCAGAAAAAAAGAGCTCAGGCCATCAGCGCGCAAATATCGGCCTTCCTGCAGAGCTCCGTACTTGTGGACCTGCCAGACGACCGCGCCGAGCGCGGCAATTTCGAAGCCTCCCAGCACGAGCGCCGCACCCGTGGCGGCACGCAGGTTCTGGAAGCATAGGACGATGCCGGCCCCGAGAAGCGGGATGGCAAGTGGTAACAGGAGAATCATCTCTCAGCCTCGGAGCCTTCGCAGCTTCGACACGTCTAGATGCTCAAATGTGTCGCTGATGCGAAATGTGAAGACTCCCATCAAGAGCAGTCCAATCAGGATGTCGAAGAAGATTCCGATTTCGATGACCAGCGGCATACCGAACGTCGTGATCAGCGCGGCCAGAAAAATGCCGTTCTCCAACACGAGCAGCCCGAGGATCTGCATGAGCGTCTTCTTACGGCTGACCATCAGGAATGCCCCGGTGAGAATCAGGGCGACGGCCGCAGCGAGGGCATCGTCCTGGACGTGCACGGACCCGCCGTAGGAATGCACGGCCGCGTACGACAGATAGATCATCGCGGCGACAATAAAGACCGACTGCGTAGGAGTTGTCGAAGCCTTTACATCACGCACAGTTTTCAGCCTCTTGGTCAGGACGAAGAATGCGCGAGGGATCGCGATCACCTTGATCACTAGGAACAAGACGCCGACTACATATGCCTCCGGAAGCTTTTCCTGAAATGCGGTCGCGAGTACCTCCGCTGTGATGATCGCGGATTGCAGGCTGAAGAGAAACACGCTGGTGGAAATTCGACGCGCGACCGCCAGCAGCAGAATCGTGAGAAACAAGAAGACGGAAAACGAACTCAGGACTTTTCCGGTCGCCATTCCCACGAAGTCCATTCCGCTACCTCTTCGCCAGCGTCGTAAAAATCACCGCCAGCGCGCTCACCGCTGAGGCCACACCCAGAAAATCCGGGACCAGGTACATCCGCAGCTTGGCTACCGCGCTCTCGATCACGCTCAGCAAGACCATGAGAACGGCCGCCTTCGCGCCATACAGCAGCAAGGCTGCAGCAAGTCCCCAGCCGGAGCTTCCCGAAGCCATTCCCCAAGGACAGAACAGCGCGATCAGAAAGGCGATCATCGCGTGAAGCTTAATCGCGCTCGCCCATTCGATCAGCGCCAGGCTGGGCCCCGAATATTCCAGCACCATTCCCTCGTGGATCATCGTCAACTCGAGATGAGTGGTCGGATTATCTACGGGCATGCGGCCCGTCTCGGCCAAGGTCACCATGCCGAGAGAGGTGAGCGCCAGAATATGTACGGCGGAGATGTTGAAGACACTCTGCTGGAGCGTCCATGCGACCATTCCCGCGATGTCGGCGCGGGACGCCAGGATCGCGATCGCCACCAGCCCCAGCAAGAACGGCGCTTCCGCCAAACTCGAGACCAATGCCTCACGGCTCGCGCCCATCCCCCCGAACGCGCTTCCGCCGTCCAGAGCGCCGAGGGAGAGAAAGAACCGCCCAAAGGCCAATAGATACACAAGCAGAAAAAAATCGCCGCGCGCCGCCAGCAGCGCCGAAGGATGCAAGACGGGCACAAATGCCGCCACGCAGATCGCGGATCCGAGCAATAGAATCGGCGCAAGGCGAAACACCACCGAGGATGTGGGAGGAACTAAGTCTTCCTTGCGGAGGAGTTTGAAGATCTCTGCATAGGGACGCCAGATGCTGGCTCCCCGGCGCCTCTGCAGCCGTGCCTTGAGCCGCGCGATGATTCCCCCCACCAGCGGAGCTCCCAGAATGAGTAGCAGCGCCTGCAGGATGTCGGCAGCAATTTTCATCTCTGGAACCTCAACAACGCGAGCAGTGAAACCAGTGCGAGAAAGATGTAAAGCAGATAGACCTGTATGTTTCCCGTCTGCAATCGGCGCACCTGGTGCGCCAGCGAAACAACGAGCTCCACAAAGGGCCGATAGAGCGCCCGTTCGTAGGAGGTGGTGCGCACCGACCGATATGAGATGGATACGGGGCAATAGGGCTGATCGGCGGGTAGCCGCTCGACTTTGCGATCGGGCCGGTAAACTTGGGCGAAGACAAAACGGATCGGTTTCGAGAAAGCTGTGGATGTGTATTGCATGCGACTGGAAAGCTCCGGAAGACCGCACGCCCATGTCCGCACCGCTCTCTCCCCGCGCTTGAACAAGGCGACTATCGTGCAGATTCCCAGGATTGCCGCTGCGATCCAGGGGATGATCCGGGTGATGCTTAGGATCTCCTCCGGCAGGCCGGCGCCGGGAATCAGCGTTTGGACCAGCGATGCGAGTGGCCACAAGAGAATCCCGGGCAAGATTCCAATGAGCAAGCAGGCTGCCGCCAGCAGAGTCATCCCGCTGCGCATGAGTATCGGCACCTCCACAGCATGCGCCGCCTCCGCGCTGCGGGGGCGGCCCAAGAAGGCCACACCGAACACCTTTACAAAGCACGCCGCCGCCAACCCGCCAATCAGCGCGAGGACCCCGACCATCAACGGCAAGGCAATCTGAGCTTTCGTATTTGTCAGCACCGAGCCGGCCAGGAAACTTCGAAACGTGAGCCACTCACTGATGAAGCCATTGAACAGAGGCAGCCCAACGATCGAGCAGCAACCGATCAGGAAGGCCGTTCCGGTAACCGGCATCCGACGCTGTAACCCGCCAAGCTCCTCCAAATCCACAGTGTGCGTTGCGGTCGAAATGGCACCCGCACCGAGAAAGAGCAGGCTCTTGAAGAGGGCGTGATTGAAAGTGTGTAAGAGAGCTGCAATAAGCGCCAAAGTCGCCCAAACGGGCGCATGATTGGCGAGAAAAAGCAACGACGTTCCGAGTCCCAAATAGATAATCCCGATGTTCTCCACGCTGTGATAGGCCAACAACCGCTTAAGATCGTGTTCGGCGATTGCGTACAAAACACCCAGCAGTCCGGAAGCGGCTCCAGCCAAGAGAACAACGTATCCAGACCAAGGTGGTCCTCCGCCGAGAAAATCAAAGGCAAAGCGCACAAATCCGTACACGGCCGTCTTCAACATGATCCCCGACATCAGCGCGGAAACGGGGCTCGGCGCGATGGGGTGTGCCCGGGGCAACCACAAATGCAGCGGGATCAGACCGGCCTTGGCTCCGAATCCCACGAATGCTGCTACGAAGATGGCAGTCCGAATCCCGCCCGGTATCGCCGCGCTTGCCGCGCGAATGGCTCCAAAATCCAAACTGTGCGAATAGGGCAGGAAAAGAAAGAAACACGCCGCAACGGCGGCCGCCCCCACATGCATCATCAACAAGTAGATGAAGACATTGTGACGCCGCTCCGGCGAGCCCCCTTCGATTAAGATGAGAGCGGCGGACACAAGCGTCATCAATTCCCAGCCCGCCAGAAACGCAAAGCCGGTAGACGCCGTGACGACCACGATCATCGAAAGAAGAAACAGTGAAAGGAACGCCCACGTCCAGTGGCGGCGCTGCCCGGCGTAGTGGAGGTCGAAATACGGGACAGCGAAAATCGTGACCGGAACCGCCACCGCGCAGACCAACAGCAGGAAAAACGCACTGAGACGGTCGACGGCCAGCGAGAAAGAGAAGGGCGTCACCCAGGATAGATCGAGCAGAGGGGCTGGCTGTCGCAAGAAACTGGAGACGGCCACTAGACAGCCCGCCGCGCTGGCGGCGAGAATCAGTGCGACGGCGAGCCTTCGCCAGCCCTTCGCGCGGCCTGCGATCAGAAGGAGAGGAACGAAGACTCCCAGGGTGCTTAACAGAAAGACGAACGCAGCGCCAGTGTATGCCATTCGCATGCGGCTATTTCCAGCGCCGTCCTTCCTTCATTTCCTCCAACATTTCCCGCACGCCCACCAGGTGATTGTTAAAGATTTCCTTTGCCGCATCCAGCAGTTTGAAAAGAGATGGGTCGGAAATCGAATAGAAGACACTCGATCCGGACTTCCTTCCCTTTACGATGTTCCGAACCCGCAGCACCGCCAACTGCTGAGAAACGTTCGCCGGTTCGAGCTCAAGCATCTCGCTTAATTCCTTTACGCCCTTTTCGCCGCCCCGAAGGCAATCCAAAATGCGGATGCGGATCGGATGTGCGAGTGCCTTGAAGAATTCGGCCTTGAAGTTGGCAAGTTGCTGAAGCATGCGAATGTTCAATTATTCAAATATGCTAGACTACATAAAGGATGTTGTCAACACTGGCAGGACCATTGAATTGGAAAGGGACATCGTTACCCCCTAGCGCATTGGGACTGCATTAGTCCCAAGCGATGGGAAGAACTCGCCGCCCGGCGGAGGGAGAGGAGCCGGGCGGCGGCCAGCGAGTAAAATCCGGGCGCCCCTGCCAGCGCTTCCCCTTGATTTGAACTATTGTCTTTCCAACTTGTAATGAGTTGACACCGCGTTGAGTGCCACTTACGATGCCTCTTCAACCGAAAAATGATTGGCCAGACAATTTCGCACTATCGCGTCACCGCAAAGCTGGGCGGTGGCGGGATGGGCGTGTTGTACAAGGCGGAAGACGCGACGCTCGGGCGCGACGTCGCGCTTAAATTCATGCCCAGCGACGTGGCCAATGATGCGCAGGCGCTGGAGCGCTTCCGCCGCGAAGCGCGCGCCGCCTCTGCGCTGAACCATCCGGGCATCTGCACCATCTACGAAATCGGCGAGCATGCCGGGCAGCCGTTCATCGCCATGGAGTTTCTCGAAGGCAACACGCTCAAGCACTTGATTCAGTCCGAGCGTTTTGAGCTGGAAGTGCTGCTCGATGCGGCCATTCAGATTTCCGACGCGCTGGATGCCGCGCACTCCAAGGGCATCATTCATCGCGACATCAAGCCTGCCAACCTCTTCCTGACCAGCCGCGGCCAAGCCAAGATTCTCGACTTCGGGCTGGCGAAACAAAGTCCCGGCAAGGGCGCGATGGCAGGGAATGCTGGCCTTTCCGCGCAAGTGACGGCGGGGTTGAGCGAAGAGCATCTCACCAGTCCGGGCACGGCCATCGGCACGGTCGCCTACATGTCGCCGGAGCAAGCGCTCGGCAAGCCGCTCGATGCGCGCACAGATCTTTTTTCCTTCGGCGTAGTGCTCTATGAAATGGCCGCCGGCGTGCAGCCGTTTCGCGGAGAAACGTCCGCGGCCATATTTGATTTCATCCTGCGCCGCACACCGGTCTCGCCGGTGCGCTTGAATCCCGACCTGCCATCGAAACTGGTGGACATCATCAACAAGTTGCTGGAGAAGGATCCGCGGATGCGCTATCAGCATGCCTCCGATCTCCGCGCGGACTTGCAGCGCCTGAAGCGCGACACCGATTCGGGACGCTCCGCCATTGCGGAGGCGGCAGAACCCGGCGCGTTCGACGCGCGCAGCGCCGGCCCCAGCGCCGCCGCGGCTGAGGAACTTTCGGTCGCCGTCCTTCCGTTCAAGAACGCTAGCGGGGATCCCGAGCTTGAAGCGCTGGCCGACGGCCTCACCGAAGACGTGAGCACGGGCTTGTCCCGCTTCTCTTATCTGCACGTGATTTCCCGCGATTCAGCAATTCCGCCTAAATCCAGATCGGCGGACTCGCACTCGGAGGGGAAATACTCTGGCGCGCGCTACGTGATGGAAAGCGCCGTGCGCAAGTCAGGATCGAACGTGCGCATCAGCTCGCGCATCGTGGATACCGCGAGCGGCGAACATCTTTGGGCGGAGAATTACGACCGGGACTTGAAGGCCACCAGCCTGTTCGAGCTGCAGGACGACGTGACTGCAAAGATCGTTTCGACAGTCGGGGATTGCTACGGCGCGCTCCCTCGGGCCATGGCGGCAGTAGTCAGGCGCAAGCCGAGCGAACACGCGACGCCATATGAAGCCGTGCTTCGACAGCTCAACTTCTGGCAGCAGGTTTCTCCTGAGGAGCATGCCATCGTCCGCGCCGGCCTGGAGCGCGCGGTCGAGCAGGCGCCGGACTATGCCGACGGATGGGCTTCTCTCGCGCTGGTGTATCTGGAAGAGCACTCGCACAGCTTCAATGTACGTCCGGATCCCCTCGGGCGTGCTGCCGCCGCCACGGCCAAAGCTCTTGCGCTCAACCCGGCCAGCCAGATTGCTTACTACAGTCTCGCGGAGACGCGCTTTTTCCAGAAAGATTTCCAGGCCTTTCGCCAGGCCGCCGAGCGGGCCGTGGCCCTGAACCCGTTGGATGGCAACACCAAGGCGCTGATGGGAAATCTGACCGCCTATTCGGGGGATTGGGACCGTGGGTTGGCTCTGGCAGACGAGGCTTTGACGCTCAATCCGCATCATCCGGGGTGGTACCGCTTTGTAAAATTCTGGGGGCACTATCGCAAACATGAATATCAAGAGGCCCTCACCATTGCGCGCATGATCAACATGCCGGGGAACTTCTACTACCATTCAACGCTAGCTTGCGTCTTAGGGCAGCTTGGCCGCACCGAAGAGGCGCAGAGGTCGGTTCAAGAGCTATTGAAGATTTATCCCGATTTTCCCGCCAAGGCGCGCGCGGAGCTGGGCAAATGGCTGGAACCGGACTTGGTTGAGCAGTTCATCGAGGGCTTGCGCAAGGCCGGGATCGAACTCCCGGAGTTGGACGGTGCGTCGGCCCATCTGTCCTACGCGCCGGTCGCTGCGCCGGTTGACACGGCCTCAGGGGAAGTGCGTTCCGAGCGGACGGAGTCCGATAGCGGGCGCGCTCGCGCGCAGGGACTGTGGATTGCCGTCCTGCCGTTCACGCACTCCGGCGCCGACGCCGAACTGGAATCGTTTGCGGTCGGACTGGCGGAGGACATCAACGCGGGTCTGGCGCGGTTTGCCTATCTTTCCGTTATCGCACGGAATTCTACCGCCCGTTTCAAGGGACAATCCGAGGATGTGCGCGCTGTAGGAGAGCAATTGGGCGCTCGCTACGTGCTGGAAGGCGGGATTCGCAAAGGCGCCTCCACGATCCGCATCAACATGCAATTGATCGACACCCAGACCGGCTCGCACTTGTGGGCAGAAACCTACAACCGCAACCTGAAGGATTCCGACATTTTCTCGGTACAGGACGACATCACGGACCGCGTGGTGGCCACCGTTGCGGACACTAACGGAGTGCTGCTGCGCTCGATGGCTGCCAGCGTGGAAGAAAAACCCGAAGGCGAGCTGACCGCTGCGGACTGGGTGCTGCGGTACTACAGCTACCGGCAACGCTTAACGCCCGAAGAACACGCCAGGCTCCGCGAAGGCCTTGAGCGCTTTGTGGAGCGCGGGTCCAGGGATGCGGTCGTGTGGGCCTGCCTCTCGCAACTGTATAGCGATGAATTCAGATTCCGGTTTAACCGGCGCCCGAATGCGCTGGACCGTGCGCTCGCGGCGTCACGCCGCTCCGTCGACCTCGACCGCACCTGCCAGAACGGACACCAGACCCTTGCGCAAGTCCATTTTTTTCGCCGCGACATCCAGGCGTTCCGCACGGCCGCCGAACAGGCCATGGCGCTCAATCCGCGCAACACAGACACTCTTGCTGAAATGGGACTCATGCTCGTGCACATCGGAGATTTCGAGCGCGGCGCGAATATTACGCGGCGCGCGATGGGCCTCAATCCACACCATTCCGGCTGGTACCACTTCAGTCTCATCTGGGAAAGTTGCAACAAAGGAGATTACGAAAAAGCGCTGGAACACGCGACGCGGGTCAACATGCCAGGCTTGTTCTGGCAGCCGCTGGTGGTTGCGTGTCTATGCGGGCTGCTGGGCCGCCGGGCTGAAGCCGCCGCCGCTGTGCAGGAATTGCGCAATCTGGACAAAGATATCGAACTCCATGCGCGGCAATACATCGAGTGCTGGCATTACTCGAGCGGGCTGATGGACAGCATTCTGGAGGGGCTCCGCAAGGCCGGGCTGGAGATTGCGGCATCCGAAGCCGCTGCGCCGGAAGTTGCGGCGACCCACGGCGAGCGAGAGTTGCAGCGCAACGAGAGCGGTTCCGGATTTGACCGGCCCGCAGCCGCGGAATCCGGCTCGGTGCAAGCCAGCGGGCAGAGTTTTTGGATTGCCGTCTTACCCTTTAAGGCGCAGGGCGGCGATGCGACCCTCGAAGCGTTGGCTGACGGTCTGACCGAAGAGACCACCACGGCGCTTTCGCGTTTTGCCTATCTTCAAGTGATCGCCCACAACTCGGCGATGGCCTTCAAGGGCCGCTCGGCGGATATCCACACGGTGGGGCGCGAGCTGGGCGCGCGTTACGTCCTGGAAGGCAGCGTGCGCAAAGCCGATAGCGAGGTACGCGTGAGCGCGCAATTGATGGATACCGCAAGCGGCACCCAGCTCTGGGGGGAAACCTACGACCGGAAGATCGGGGACGCCAGCGTGTTCCAAGTTCAAGACGACTTAGTCGACCGTTTGGTGACTACAGTCGCGGACGGCTATGGAATTCTCGTTCGCTCCATGGCCTCCGTCATCCGCGACAAACCGGATGAGCTCGCTGCCGGGGTACACGCCGACGTACGACGCGAACGGGAACGTGCTTGGCGACAGCTTGCACAGCTATGCCTGGGATGCTGAAGGCCGTCCCGGAACGATCGACACGGTGGGTATTACGTACGATGCGCTGGGACGCATGGCCGAGCAGAATCGCTCCGGGACATATGCCCAGTTAGTCTACGCCCCAACGGGCAACAAGCTAGCTCTCATGAGCGGCCAGACGCTGCAAAAGGCATTTGTGCCATTACCTGGGGGAGCCACCGCAGTGTACAATTCGAGTGGCTTGGCGTATTACCGCCATCCTGATTGGCTGGGTAGTTCGCGGCTGGCCTCTACGCCGACTCGCGGAATCTATTTCGATACAGCCTATGGACCCTTTGGCGAGCCCTACGCGCAATCGGGAACGACCGACCTCTCGTTCACGGGTCAAAATCAAGACACGGTGTCAGCGCTCTATGACTTTCCTTTCCGCGAATACGGCATCCAGGGGCGGTGGCCTTCGCCGGACCCGGCCGGTCTCGCCGCCGTTAATCCCGGTGATCCTCAGTCTTGGAACCGCTATGCCTATGTGCGCAACTCTCCCCTGACGCTGGTCGATCCGCTTGGGCTCGAAAATTGCCGTGATAACCCAGACGACTGCAAGGCGAGGCAACATGCCTTAAACTTCGATGCAGTTCTGGCTTACTGGCTCGCCTTGACTCAAAGCGGAGACCTCTTCAGTCTTGTCTGCGGTGGCTGTGACGAATTCGACATTCTGACACTGGCCTTGACACCCACCGCTTACGTCGACACGAGTCCAAATTGTTTGAAGTACGGCGACTGTGGCAAAGGAGATCCGGTTTACGGGAATATCTGGCTCCTGAACTTCCTCGGTGACGGCGGCAATAGCAGCGGCACAAACAACGGCATGCCGCAAACGCAGACACCGCAGCAAGCCAGCCGACTAAAGGTCTGTGCAGAAACCTATTACGGCGTCGGTACAGCGGCAACCCGCCTGGGAACGCTGTTGGCTGCTCTGCCCCTCCCGAAGAGTTGGTTCGGCTTACCAGCGGCTCTTGGCTCCGGCTCCACGACCACCATACCAAGTGTTCTATCACTAGGATCAGGAACCGCGGCGAGCGGGTCGAACTTGCTGCGAATGGGCGGACGCATAGCAGGACCGGTGGCAGTTGCAAGCGCCATCATCGATGCGTCGGCGATCGCGGCATGCACCTCCGAGCGTCCCCTTCCGAACTTCCTTTATACGATAGGTAAGTACGATCCCTTCTGACCTGCGAAGGAGTCCCCGGGCTGAGGCGGAGAACCAGCGGGAGGCGAGATGGTAGAGCGGAACAAAAGGGATAAAGCTGCGACCACGATTCGCGATCTTATCGACGGCAAGATTACGAATGAGGAGTTTATACGTCAGTTTCCGAGGTCTGGGGACGATCCGGCTCTTCCAGCAGTTCTGAAGGCAGTGTGGATGCAGTTCTCGGATCACCGGATTCATAAACTAACCGGGCGTGATAACCCAACCCCTGAGCTGTGCGCGGTGTTAGAACGATGTTGGCTGTTTTTGACTACGGAACTCGAATTTCAGTGGCCGCCAGCGAAGTCTCGCGTCGGTAAAGGACTGCTCCAGTTGATTGGCTTGGGCGGACGGTTCCGTGCCTCTGACCAGGAATACAAATCGCACGGAGATTTTGAAGTATGGCCGTTCCTGAAGAAGAGCGATTACGAGGCTCATAAGCGGAATCTTGAGCGGAACTGAGTTGCCGCAATCGCAGCGGAACCCGAATACCACGTGGGCGGGAAAGGTCTGTGGGGCTGTGAGCTGGGTCGGCGGGTGGGCCATCCTTGGCTCCCGAGGTTCTTTTGAGAGTTCTCTGCGCTGTCGAACTTGAACCTCCGGGTGCCGCATCCTCTGCGCCCTTCGCAGAGGGTGCGGGGTTTCGATTGCCCCTTCCCCTGCCCACTCTCTTCCCCCTGTGCCGCCCAAGGGCAGTTTCCGGCCCTCGCGGCCTTTGCCTTGTCCCGCGACCCTGCGCCTGATAGATTCCACACGCCGGTAGAAGACGTATGAGACTTTCACTTCCTTTCGCGCCGCCTCATCCGCGCTTTTTGGCTTGGTGCCAAGCGGCTTCCGGTCGGCGAGATGAGGCACTGCAGACGCTCGCGGAGCTCCAGGGGCGCTCGGACAAGGAGTACATTTCGCCGCTCTTCTTGGCATGGGGTCATAGCGAGCTGGGCGAACTCGTGCGGGCAAAAGAGCTACTTCAGGAGGCATTCACCGAACGGTCCTACTTACTAGTGCTTCCACAGATGCCGTGCTTCCGAAAACTGCGACAAGAGCCGCTGATGGAAGGTTTGCGGCGGCGACTCCTCGGGCAAAGCCTCGGCGCATCGGAATCATCGGCCTGATTCTCTCCCAATGCAAAATTCTCGTGCAGTTGAGTGCCGGCGGCATGGGCGTGCTTGTCAGAAACGGCATCCTCTGGACAAGAAACTTGACTCCAACTTGGGTCCAAATAGCTGCCGAATACCGGCCTATGGAAGAATGGCTCCCCGGGCTAGATTCGAACTAGCAACCCTTCGGTTAACAGCCGAATGCTCTACCATTGAGCTACCGGGGAACCGTCTTGTTACCTTTTGGTTTTCAAACAGCCTACGCTACCTCTTGATTTTGCGCAACCAAGTCACCTGGTTGGAATTGGAAAGGGACATCGTTACCCCCTAGCGCATTTGAAGTGCATTAGCCCCAAGCGGTGGGAAGAACTCGTCCAGAGTTTTCTTCGGCTCATTGCCACCGTGGTCTTTCGGGTGGCGCAGGGTTGGTCGGTGCGCGGTGGCGTTACTGCACGCGCTGTTTCTCGGAATCCAGGCCGATGAGGGACTCGAAGATGGCAAGGACATGCCGGCGGTATTCGAGGATGCGCTCGAGGATGGCGCGCAATTGAGGCTCGTGCACCGTTTCACGGTCCCATTTGGCGAGCACCGCCGCGGGCACCTCGATGTCGCGCCGAAGCTCTTCGGCGGAATGCCCGCGCAAGAACAGGCCGTAGAAGAATGCGGCTTCCCGCTGCGGATACTCGAAGTCGTGCGCGACTTCCTCAACCGGATTGTATTGCGTCGCCATCGCAGAAAAGTGCAGTTTACAGTTTTCGCGGGAACCGTCAAGAGGCCGTATAGTAGGTGTGGTGCAAAGAGGCAAAGGACTAGATGCGGGCGCGGCTCGCGCGCAGGTAATCCCGAAGCGCCCAAACGTTGGGGCCGTAGGAGCCTACGCGACCGGCGTCCACCGGCAAGCCAAACTGCTCGGCTTGATCGAGGCTGACGCCGGCATCATCCAGCTCCGCGAGGCTGTAGCCTTCGGTGGGCACCAGGCGGTTTCGGCTGGAGCGGTCAACGGGCCGCGGCGGGCGCGAGCCTTGCCAGGGCTTCCGAACAATCTGGAAGAATTCGTCCCAGTCGCGCCGATTCCACATGTGCCCCTCCCGCGCCCTGCCGAACGTTTCGGGTCCGAAAGATTGGATGCAGCATGGGCTCGGCGGGTCGCTTGCCCGCTCGAGCTTTTCCATCCACCTACCCTATCGTTGGAGGACGAAACGAAGCCGATTCTACGCCCTCCGCAGGCAAAGTGCGGGGGGATGGCGGCAACTGTATCTTGAGAGTTACCAGCCCGCCTGAGCTGCGATGGTTCGGGCGAGGAACCAAGATTCGACGTTTGACAAGTAAACCAGCGACGTCATGTCGAAGCACTTGGAGACTGCCGCCTCTAACGAAGCCTGGCACTTCTCTGCGGGCTTGGTGCAAGCGCTCCCGGTCAGGGATCGAGGGCTGCTTGTCAATCTGTGCGGCAATGTAGAATTGGAAAGGGACATCGTTACCCCTAGAGCATTTGAAGTGCATTAGCCCGAAGCGGTGGGAGGAACTCGCCGCCCGGCGGAGGGGGAGGAGCCTGGCAGCGGCCGGCACGCCCCTAGTTCCACCAAATCCAATTTCAGGGCCGATGGATGTGATATAGACTCTCTCATTCGCCGTGGTATGTAACTCGGTCTGGTCAGGAGGGGCAATGCTTCACAAAGGGATCGCCACTCTAGCCGCGGGATTGATGCTGTGCTTCTTCTTGTTGA
Organism: Terriglobia bacterium; assembly: GCA_041496565.1. GTDB lineage: Bacteria > Acidobacteriota > Terriglobia > Acidiferrales > UBA7541 > JBGPTK01. The sequence continues at coordinate 21,942 of JBGQEW010000001.1, forward strand.
GTCATTTCGATCCGGAATTCTTCTTCCTCCACTTCTACGAGGCGCTCGTTTACGTCGTCATCCTTTTGATGCTCTTCTATTTCCACGAACGATGGGCCTACATGCTCGGCATCGTCGCGCCGGCTGAATGGCTGCTCCTGATGTTCATTACCGGCGGCTTGACCGAATTTTGGACGCATGTCGTAAACATCCTGCGAGGCCCGACGCTGACTGATCCTCCCGCTCTCGTGGGAGCCTTGGTTTCCGTTCTGTCCCTTTCCATGATTCTTTTGTGCTGGTACCGGTGGCGGCGCGAGTTCGCCGGCTTGGGGAAAGGAATCAGAACATTCCTGGTGAGCTTGGGGATCGTCTCCACCTATTATCTGGTTCTCATCTTCTGGTTCTGGAAAGCAGTTACAGCGGCGCTTTCCCCTCGATAGGCTCTTGCGGATGCGTCGAGGGCGCAGGGGATGGCCCAAAGCGCTGTTGTCCGGGCTGCAGCAGGGATTATGCCGCCGAAAGCAAGCTCAACCGTAACGGCACGGTTTGCCTGAACGGCGATAACAGCCAAGCCAGAGTGACCTGCGCAGTGCCTCTCTCCTGGTGGCGCGATGCATTTCAGGACAGACTGACTGATCTGGCCATCCGGCAGAGCCCCACGAACCACTACAATGTTTCGCTCGTATTTCCCGTACGACTACTCTCTGCCCGGCACGGCTGTTATACTTTCCGGGTCGAAACGCCGCTTGGATAGTTTCGAGGCGCATGAGCAACACGGTTATCGTCGTTCACTACCATGAGCTGTGGCTGAAGGGCCGGAACCGCCGGTTCTTCCTCGCCAAGCTCGCGTCGAATCTGCGCCTGGCGCTAGGCGGAATACCGGTTGCCGCCATCGAGCGGCCCGGCGACCGTTTGCTCATCCGGTTGCGCACCGGTGCATCGCTGGAGGAAGCGCGCGCCCGCGTCGAGCGCGTTTTCGGCGTGGCTTACTACGCCATTGCGCGCCCCGTCGAGCGAGACATCGAAGCCATCTGCCGCGCCGCATGGGAGGAGATCGAGCCGCTGCGGTTCGCTCAGTTTGCCGTGCGCGCCAAGCGCAGCGACAAGTCCTTCCCTCATTCCTCCATCGAGACCGAATCGCTCGTTGGCCGCTACTTGCTTGACCGGCTGCGGGCCGCCGGCCGCGACGTTCGCGTCCAGCTCGACGATCCCGAGCTCACCTGCCGGATCGAAATTACGCCTGGCCCGGCGCTCGTCTACGCGCAGAAGATTCCTGGCCCGGGCGGGCTCCCCGCCAATACGGCTGGGCGCATGATGTGCCTGCTCTCGGGCGGATTCGATTCCGCCGTGGCTGCCTATCAAATGATGAGGCGAGGCGCCCACCTCTCCTTCGTTCACTTTTTCGGCGGCGGCGCGCGCCCCGGCGAATCCTCGCTGCATGTGGCGCGCGAGCTGGTTCGCAGGCTCGTGCCCTGCCAATTCACAGCCAAACTCTATCGCGTGCCTTTTGAGCCCATCCAGCGCGAGATCGTCCGCTTCGCGCCCGAAAGCTATCGCATCCTTCTTTATCGCCGGATGATGCTGCGCATCGCCGAGCGGCTGGCGCGGCGCGGGCATGCCCTGGCGCTGGTTTCGGGCGACAGCCTGGGCCAGGTGGCCTCGCAAACGCTGAACAACATGGTCGCGGTGGGCGACGCGGTGCGCATGCCAGTCTTTCGTCCCCTCGCCGGCACCGACAAGCTTGAGATCATGGACCTGGCCAAGAGAATCGGAACGTACGAAATCTCCTCCGAGCCGTTTCACGACTGTTGCCCGATCTTCATGCCCCGCTCCCCTGCGCTGCACGCCTCGCCCGCCGAGCTCGACCATGCCGAATCGAAGCTCGACATCGCGGCCCTGGTTCGCCAGGGGGTTGAGACCGCCTCGCTCGAAAACTTTCGCTACGCGGGCGGCCGCGTCGAAACGGTCGAATCCCTTCGCGAGCCCGCCACGGTTCCGTCAGTCGCGCTGGCTTTGAAGGAGGCCAGCGCGGCCACGTCGTAGCGCGCTCGGCTCTTTCTCAAGACAGTCTAAACATACAAAGCTCCGGAAATTCAGCCACAGGCACATTGATCCGCTGCGGCTTGCCGACAAGGTAGCCACATGAAGAAGCACGATGTTTTGATCGAAGGAGGGCCAGAAATGAAAAACGGGCACGGAGATAATCCCATGCCCGCTTTCCTCACCAAGAATTTCGATTGATAACTACCAGTCGCGACGCCCACCGCCTCCACCGCCGCGGCCGCCTCCGCCACCACCACCGCCGTGCCCGCCGCGTCCACCACCTCCACCTCGGCCACCACCGCCACCACCGCCGCCGTGCCCGCCGCGTCCACCGCCTCCGCCGCCACCCTCGCGCGGCGGCCGCGCTTCGTTCACCACCATCGCCCGGCCCAGAAAGTCCTTGCCGTTCAGCGTTGCGATCGCCTTTTCCGCTTCTCCATCATCGGAAATTTCAACGAAGCCAAAGCCGCGCGGCTGGCCGGAAAAGCGGTCTCGGATCAACGTCACAGAGTCCGTCTTGACCCCTGCCTCGGAGAACTGTGCTGCCAGATCCTCTTCGCTTGCCTGGAAAGGCAAGTTGCCCACGTAAAGCTTCTTCACGTTGCGCTCCTTTTAGCCGCGAAACCATCCGCGCGTTTAGCGAGCCTGAAGAGGAAGGATCAGGACCGCTGGCAGCAGGCGCTTGCCCGGCTGCGGCGGGGTGAATCTTGCACTCCAGTCGCTCGCTGGCATCTTGGCTCAACTGAGGTTGCGAGTCAACAAAAGTTGCGAACACGAAAGTCGCTCAGCCGTGCATAAACCCTTGCCCATCGACTTCGGAGCGCTCGAATCGGCGAACATTAGTGATAGGATTCGCCCGGCACGTTCGGAGGCCCTCCATGCGCGGGACGATGATGGATTTCCCGCTCACGCTCATTCCTATCCTCGAGCGTGGCGGCCGGCTTTTCGGCAAAATCGAAATCGTTTCGCGGAAACCGGACCGCTCCCTTCACCGCTATACGTTCGCCGATTTTTACCGCCGTGCCAGGCGCCTCGCCGCAGCATTACAGCGCGCGGGGCTCCAGCGCGGAGAGCGTGTCGCCACCCTGATGTGGAACCATTCGGCTCACCTGGAAGCCTATTTCGGTATCCCGGCCGCCGGCGGCGTGCTTCACACGCTGAACCTGCGCCTCCACCCGGCGGAAATCGCCTACATCGCCAACCACGCCCGCGATCGTTTCCTGATCGTGGACGACGTCCTGCTGCCCACCTACGAGAAATTCCGCGACCTGGTGAAATTGGAGCGCGTTTTCGTCGTGCCTTACGAATCGAGCGCCGTTCCCGCTGGCTACGAGAGCTACGAGGCTTTCCTCGATAACGCACCGGACAATTTTGAATACCCGCTGCTCGACGAAAACGAAGCCGCGGCGATGTGCTTCACCTCCGGCACGACGGGCAATCCGAAGGGCGTAGTCTATTCCCACCGCGCGCTGGTCCTGCACAGCTTCGCCCAGGCACTGGAGGACACGTTCGGCATTTCGCACCGGCAAACCGTGATGCCCATTTCTTCCATGTTTCACGCCAACGCCTGGGGCATCCCCTTCACTTCCATCATGGTTGGAACCAAGCTTGTGCTTCCCGGGCCGCAGGCCGATCCCGAAAGCCTCCTGGATCTCATCGAGCAGGAGCGCGTCACCGTCGCTACGGCTGTTCCCACGGTGTGGATCGGAGTTCTTGCCGCGCTCGAAGAAAATCCTGGGAGGTGGAAGCTCGCCCGCGACGTCCAGATCGCCTGCGGCGGTTCCGCCCCGCCGGAATCATTGATCCGTGGCCTCGATCGCCACGGCTTCCATCTGATTCATCTCTGGGGATTGACCGAAACCACGCCGCTCGCCACAACCTGCAAGTTGAAATCCTACATGTACGATTGGCCCGAGGACGAACGCTATGCCGTCCGTGCCAAACAGGGCCTGCCAGCGCCGTTTGTCGAGCTTCGCGTGATGACTGAAAAAGGCGAGGCGCCCTGGGACGGTAAGACTGTCGGTGAACTCCAAACCCGCGGACCCTGGGTGGCGGCAAGTTACTACGAAGCCCCGGAAACGAAATCGCGTTGGACCGAGGACGGCTGGTTCCGCACCGGCGACATCGCCTCGCTCGACCCGGAAGGCTACGTAAAGATCGCGGACCGCGCGAAGGATTTGATCAAGTCCGGCGGCGAATGGATCAGTTCCGTGGACTTGGAAAACGCGCTGATGGGCCATCCAGCGGTGCGCGAGGCCGCCGTGATCGGCGTCGCGCACCCCAAATGGCAGGAGCGCCCGCTGGCAATCGTTGTCTTGAAGGATGGCGCTCAGACGAAGCCGGAAGAATTGCGCGCTTTCCTCGCCGGAAAATTCGCCAAATGGCAGCTCCCCGATGGCTTCGTCTTCGCGCAGGAAATTCCGCGTACGTCCGTGGGCAAATTCCTCAAGACCAAACTCCGGGAACAATACGCCGGCTGGAAATGGGAATAACAGCTGAAATTTCGGAGAGGCGTGCGGCGAATGGCGCGGCTAGGTGCGGTAGCTGGCGTTGATCTTCACGTAGTCACCGGTGAAGTCGCAGGTCCACATGCGCGCCCGCCCGGGTCCCGCGTGCAACTCCACGAGTACGGGAACGTAACTCGCCAGCAGCTTGCGGTGCGCTGCGCGCTCGTCGAACGGAGCTTCGAGCCCGCGGTGGCACATCGTGATTCCCGCCAGACGAATCTCCGTGCGCGCGGGATCGAACCGGACACCGGCGCGGCCCGCGGCCGCCAGAATGCGGCCCCAGTTGGGGTCGCCCCCGGCAAACGCCGTCTTGACCAGCGGTGAATTCGCGATGGTCCGCGCCACTTGCCCGGCCGCGCGATTCGAAGACGCGCCGCGCACTTCAATTTCGATCACGCGCTTCGCTCCTTCTCCATCCGCAACTATTGCCAGCGCCAGCGAGCGGCAAACACTCTCCAGCGCAGCGCGGAAATGGTTTAAATCAGCGCCGCCGCGAATCGCTCGCGCGCCTGCAGCGCCGTTCGCGAGCACTGCAACCGTGTCGTTCGTGGACGTGTCGCCATCCACCGTAATCGCATTGAATGTGCCGTGCACGGCTTCACGCAGCGCCCGCCCCAGAACTCCCGGCGCGATTGTCGCATCGGTCGTAATAAACGCCAGCATCGTGGCCATCTGCGGATGAATCATGCCCGCGCCTTTCGTGCAGCCCAGCACCCGCACTTCTCGTCCGCCGATGCGGCAGCGCGCCGCCGCCCATTTCGGACGCTTGTCCGTCGTCAGGATCGCGCGCGTGAGCCGCGCGTACGCCGAAGCGTCCGGGCTGCGCCGGCGCGCCAATTCCGGCACGGCGCGAAGAATGCGCTCGACTCGAAGCGGCACGCCAATCACGCCCGTCGAACAAACGAGTACTTCGTCCGGCTGGCAGCCGAGCGCGCGAGCCACCGCGCTGGCCGTCGCCCGGGAAGCCTTCATCCCTGCCGCGCCCGTGGCGCAATTGGCGTTGCCAGCATTGACGACAATCGCGCGCATGCGTCCGGCCGCGCGGCGCAGATGTTCGCGTGAAAGCACAACCGGCGCCGCTTGCACCAGATTGGTTGTGAAGACGGAGGCAGCGGCGGCGGGAGTTTCGCTCGCGATCAAAGCCAGGTCCAGTCCGGATTTCTTCAGGCCGCACGCGAAGGCGGAGAATAAGAATCCGCGCGGCAACAGCGAGGCCGAAAGGCGAGGTTTCATACGGCAGCGGGGCTGGCGGATTCGGAAAGCACCGGCAGGGCGATGCGTTCGGGCAGAACGGTGGCGATCACGGCCGCGAGCCGGCAGGTGCGGCGTTTCGGGCAAGTATTGCAATCCCGCTCGATTTTTTCCGGTAGCGCCTGTCGTGACGAACGCGCAAATCCTCGCGGCGTGAAAAAGTCCGGCGACTGCGTCACCGCAAAGACGCGTGCGATTTTCCGCCGCCGCGCTTCCATGAGCGCATGTTGCACCAGCCGCCCGCCGAGCCCGCGCCCGCGAATCTCCGGGCTCACGGCCAGCGAGCGAATCTCCGCCAGGTCGGCGCCATACAGCTCGAGCGCGACGCATCCGGCGAGCTGATCCTTGTCTTCGAGCACGAGAAACCGGCCGATGTGCTCGCGAATCTCGCTTTCTGTGCGCGGCAGGAGCAGTCCCTCGCCCGCATAATGCGCGATCAATTGATGGATCGCGACCGCGTCGGCCGCGCGTGCTTTTCGCGCCCTCATCGTGCCGCCCCCGGCGCCATCCCGAGTGCCGAAAGCCGCGCGCGAAATTCCGCCAGCGCCGCGCGAACGCTTTCCGGTCCCGTACCTCCCGGCAGATTCCGCCGCGCGAGCGAAGCTTCCACCGTCAGCGCTGCGGCCAGGTCGGGGCCGAACACCGGCGAAAACGATTGCAGCGTCTCGGCCGGCAACTGAGCGATGCCCTTGCCTTGACGTTCCGCCTCGCGGATCGCTTTTCCCACGATTTCATGCGCTTGTCGAAACGGCACGCCGCGCGCAACCAGATAATCCGCCGCCTCGGTGGCGACCAGCGACGGATCGGAGGCGGCCTCGCGGAGACGCGTTTCGTTGAACCGAGTGGCCGCAATCGCGCCGGCGGCAATCTGCGTCATCGCCAGTGTCTGATCGTGCGCCGAGAAAAGAGCTTCCTTGTCCTCTTGCATGTCGCGCTGATAGCTGGTGGGCAATCCCTTCAGCGTCACAAGCAAGGAAACCAGCGCCGCAAGCACGCGGCCTGACTTGCCGCGGATGAGCTCCCACGCGTCGGGATTCTTCTTCTGCGGCATCAGGCTGCTGCCTGTTGAAAACTCATCGGGCAGCGCGACGAATCCGAACTCTTGCGACGCGAAGAGGACGAAATCTTCGGCCAAGCGCGATTGATGGCTCGCGAGCACCGCCAACGCGTACAAATAATCGAGCGCGAAATCGCGCCGGCTGACCGCATCGAGGCTGTTGCGCGTGATGCGCGCGAATCCCAGGTCGCGCGCAATCGCCATCCGGTCAACCGCGAACCCGCATCCCGCCAGCGCGCCGGCGCCCATCGGGCAAGCATCGTTCGTATTCGCGGCAAACGCCAGGCGGTCCGCGTCGTGGAAGAATCCTTCCGCGTGCGCGAGCAGAAAATGCGAGAGCAAAATCGGCTGGGCATGCTGCAGGTGCGTCATGCCAGGCATGGGCACGCCGAAAGAATTCTCGGCTTGCGCCAGCAGCGCTTCGATCAGGCCGGCAACCGCCTCGCGCATCGCCGCCGCCACGTCCTTGATGAACATTCGAAATTCGGTGACAACCATTTCGTTCCGGCTGCGGCCGGTGTGCAGCTTCGCGCCGAGCGGTCCCAGCTTCTCCATCAGCGCGAGCTCCGCGAAGTGGTGCACGTCTTCGGCAGGCGAGGCGTCGAGCCACGCTGGCTCTGCCTGCGCGCGCCGCTCAATGTCGTCGAGCGCCGCAATTATTTGCCGCGATTCCGTCTCGGTGAGGATGCCAACGGCCACAAGAGCCCGGGCCCACGCGCGGTCTACCACCAACTCATACGGCAGCAGGCGGCGATCGAAGCTCCACGAGCGCTCGAATTCGTAAAAAGATGCGTCCGGCGCGCGTTCGAATCGCCCGCCCCACATTTTTGGCTGGCTTGCGCCGCTCAACGGTTCGACGCTCCCACGGCGCGGTATCTGGAGGAATCACCGGCCAATTGATCCTTGGTTCGTGGAACAGTGATCGGCAGGGCGAATAAATTGATGAAGCCCTCGGCGTCCTTCGGGTTGTAGCCCGTCATCGTGAAGCTGGCGAGGTTGGTGCGATAAAGCGAATAGGGCGACTCGCGCCGCAACACGCTCACATTGCCCTTGTAAAGCGAGAGTCCCACCTTGCCGCTGACCCGCTGCTGCGACGCCTGGAAGAACGCGTCAAGCGACTCGCGCAGGGGCGTGAACCACATCCCGTAATAAACCATTTCCGCATAGCGCAGCGAGAGCAGTTGCTGGTAATGCGCCGTCTCGCGGTCGAGGCAGAGCGATTCGAGCTCGCGGTGCGCCATCACCAGCAGCGTGCCGCCCGGAGTTTCGTACGCCCCGCGCGACTTGATTCCCACCAGGCGGTTTTCGACCAACTCCATCCGCCCGACCGCGTTCGCCGCCGCCACGTCGTTCAATTGCTCGACCAGTTCAACAGGCCGCAACCGTTTGCCGTTCACGCCAACGGGCGTGCCCGCTTCAAATTCGATTTCTACCTCGGCGGCTGCCTCCGGAGCGGCGGCAGGCGAGACGACCCACTGCCACATGGACTCTTCCGGCGCATTGGCCGGATCTTCCAGCACGCCGCCCTCATGGCTCAGGTGCCAGATGTTGCGGTCGCGGCTGTAAATGTTGGCCTTGGTCTGATCAACTGGAACGTTGTGCGCGCGGGCATACGCGATCGCTTCCTCGCGCGACTGGATGGCCCATTCGCGCCACGGCGCGATGATGGTCAGCTCCGGGGCCAGCGCCTTGCACGCCAGCTCGAACCGCACTTGATCATTGCCCTTGCCGGTGCAGCCGTGCGCCACGGCGTCGGCGCCGAGCTTCTGCGCGAGCTCCGTCTGGCGCCGCGCCAGAATCGGCCGCGCGAACGAAGTTCCCAGCAGGTATTTGTGCTCGTACACCGCGCCGGCGCGCAGCGTGGGCCAGACGTAACCGGTGATAAATTCCTCGCGCAGGTCCTCGACGTACGCCGCGCTTGCGCCCGTCGCCAGGGCTTTGCGCCGCGCCGCTTCCAAGTCCTCGCGCTGGCCGAGATCGCCGATCATGGCGATCACTTCGCAGCCGCCGTAATTCTCTTTCAGCCAAGGAATGATGATCGACGTGTCGAGTCCGCCGGAATAGGCCAGTACAACTTTCTTGGGCAAGGCAATCTCCTTAGCCGAGCAGGGTGAGCAGGATGGCTTTCTGCGTATGCAGGCGGTTTTCCGCCTGGTCGAACACAATGGATCGCGGCGAATCGATCACCGCGCCGCTGACTTCCGACTCGCGGTGCGCGGGCAGACAATGCAGGAAGACGGCATCGGGTGCCGCGTGCGCCAGCAGCGCTTCGTTTACTTGATATGGCGCGAAAACTTTCTCCCGCTGCGCCGCTTCCTTTTCCTGGCCCATGCTGGTCCAGACGTCGGTGTAAATCGCCTGCGCCCCGGCAACGGCCTCTTCCGGCGCGCGCAGGATCTCGATTTTTGCGCGCGTTTCCCGTGCCGCGCGCCGCGCCTCGGCGACGACCGCAGGATTCGGCTCGTAGCCCGGCGGAGTCGCAATGCGCAAGTGCGCCCCCACGCGAGCGCCGATCGTGAGCAGCGAGTGGCAGACATTGTTGCCGTCGCCCACGTACGCAAACTTCAGCCCGCGCAAAACGCTGAACCGTTCTTCGAGCGTGAAAAAGTCGGCGAGCGCCTGGCAAGGATGGTAGCGGTCCGACAATGCGTTGATTACGGGAATCCCGGCGTTGGCGGCCAGCTCTTCCACCACGCGCTGTTCGAATGTCCGCACCGCGATGCCGTGCACCCAGCGCTCGAGGTTACGCGCTACGTCCGCGATGGATTCCCGTTCGCCCAGCCGCGATTTCGTCTGGTCCAGGAAGACGGCATGGCCGCCCAGGCTCGAGATGCCGACTTCAAACGTCACGCGCGTGCGCAGCGAGGGTTTTTCAAAAATCAGCGCCAGGAAGCGCCCGGCCAGCGCGTTGCGATAACGGTTGGGGCGGGCTTTGACGTCCGCCGCCAGGCTGAAAAGTTCGTGAACCTGCGCGGGGCCCCACTCCATGCCGGTCAATACATCGGGCGCCCGGGTGATGGGCGTTACGACAGCGTTCATCTTTACCTCGCTGCGGCCAGCGCCGTTGGCGCGGCCTCGGCGTGGGCCGCGTCTTCGGCGGGCTTCGCTTTCGGCTTCGGCGTCTTGGCCAGGACTATTTCAAGTTTCGAAAGAAACTCTTTCACTTGTTGCGTGCGAAGGATGAAAGGAGGCAGCAGGCGCAGGGTGCGTTCGTGCGTGCAATTGATAATGAGGCCCGCGCGCAGCGCGGCCTCCACGTACGGCGCTCCATCCACCGCGAGCTCCACGCCCAGCATCAGCCCTTCGCCGCGAATTTCACGAATGAAGTCGAATCCCGCGGCGAGTTTCTCGAGTCCTGCTCGCAGCTCCGCGCCGCGTGCGCGCACGTTCTCGATCAGCTTCTCGTTTTCCACCACCGTCAGGAATTCGAGCGCCACGGCGCAGACCAGCGGCCCGCCGCCGAACGTGGTTCCGTGAAGGCCCGGAGAAAATGCCGCCGCAAATTCTTCGCTCGCAAGGATAGCGCCGAGGGGCAGGCCGCCGGCAAGCGGCTTCGCCACCGTCACGACGTCGGGCCGCGCGCTGAATTTCTGGTAAGCGAAGCGGCGTCCCGTCCGGCCCAGCCCGCTTTGAATTTCATCGGCGATGAGAGCGGCATTGTGCTGCGTGCTGAGTTCGCGTGCGCGCTGCCAGAATGCTTCGCTGACCGGAAAGATCCCGCCTTCGCCCTGAATCGTCTCGATCACCAACGCGCAGACGCCCCCCTCGGCATTCGGCTCGAATTTCGCTTCGAGGTCTTCGAGATCGTCGAAGCGCACGAATTCCACGCCGGGAACCAGCGGCGCAAACGGCTCGCGGTATTTCGCCGTCGAAGTGATGGAAAGCGCGCCAAACGTGCGCCCGTGAAACGAATTTTCGAGTGCCAGGATGCGCGTTTTCGGCGGCAGCCCGGCTGGGGCATGCTGGCGCGCGTAAACTCGCGCCAGCTTCAGCGCGCCATCGATCGCTTCCGTGCCGCTGTTGGTGAAGAAGACTCGGTCGAGCCCGGACCACTGGGCAAGTTTCCGCGCCAGCGGCCCTTGATAGGGATTGTGAAATAAATTCGAGACGTGGACCGCGTGAGCGGCTTCGCGCCGGATCACGCGCACGAGCCGCGGATGCGAATAGCCCAGCGCGTTCACGGCGATGCCGCCGAGAAAATCGAGATATTTCTTGCCGCGCGAATCGAACAGGTAGCAGCCTTTTCCGCGCGTGAACACCACTGGCGGCCGCCGGTAGGTGTTCATCAAATACCGCGCCTCGTCGCGCCGGATGCTTGCCGCATGTACGCGGCTCGCTGGCTTGGACGATTTCATCGCGCCGCCTTTGCCGTGCGCAAAGCTGCGCGAGCGAATGCGTAGGTCACGCGCGTTCCCGAACCCTTCGCGCTACCCGCCGCGGAGAGCAGCGCGCGCGGCCGCGCACCCCCGACGATGCGCACCTGCCTCACTCCGCCAGCCAGCGCCCGCTTCGACGCTTCGAGCTTCAGCACCATGCCGCCCGACACTTTGTTCTGCCGGATCAAGGCTTCGATTTCCGCGCCGCTGACGGCCGAAAGCACTTTCTCGCCGTCGAGCACGCCGGCAACGTCAGTGAGGAAAATCAGCCGGTCGGCCTGACAGAATTCGGCGCATGCCGCGGCCATGTGGTCGGCATTGATGTTGTACAGCTCGCCGTCGGCGCCCAGCCCCAGGCACGAAGCTACGGGAACCACGCCGGCGCGCCACAGCGAAGTCAGGAACTCAAGATTGACGCCCGTCAGGTAACCGACGAAGCCGAGCCCGCCCGTCACTTCGTTGTGGACCATCGGTTCAGCCAAAAAACACGCCGAATCCGAAGCGGTGATTCCCACGGCCGGCTGCCCTGCGAGAGTGATCGCAGCAGCCAGGCGCTTGTTGAGCAATCCGCCCAGCACCATCACGGCAACATCGCGCGTTTCGCGGTCGGTGACCCGCAAACCGTTGATGAAGCGGCTCTGGATGCCCATCCGCGCCAGCGTCGCGGTAAAAATTTTCCCGCCGCCGTGCACCACCACCAGTTCGTGCCCTTCCTTCGCCAGTTCCACAATTTGACGGGCGATGCTCTGGACGCTTTCCTCGTGTTCGAGCAGGGTGCCGGCAATTTTGACTACCAGTCTCATAGAAGTCCTGCGGTCTCGGGATAACCCAGCATCCCGTTCAAGTTTTGCACCGCCTGGCCGGCGGCCCCCTTGCCCAAATTGTCGAGACAGGACACCACGATCAGCCGCTCGCCCGAAGGATCGAGCGCGAAACCGATGTCGCAAAAATTGGTGTGCGTCACGTGCTGTAATTCCGGCAAGCGTCCGGCCGGTGAAATCCGCACCATCTTCCGTCCGGCGTAGAACTGCCGGTACAGCCCTTCGATTTCTTCTGGCTGGCGCGCCTCGGCCAGCCATACATAGAGCGTCGAAAGAATCCCGCGTTCGACCGGGAGCAGGTGCGTCGTAAACATCATTTCGCCCGGCTCCAGCCCAAGATGTTCGGTAATTTCCGGAGTATGCCGGTGCGTGAACAGGCCGTACGCCCGGAAATTCTCGTTCACCTCGACGAATTGCGTCTCGCGCTTCGGCTCCTTGCCCGCGCCGCTCACTCCCGATTTGCAGTCGCAGACGATTCCGCGTTCGCGCGCGATCCAGCCGGCCTCCCTCAGCGGCCGCAAGCCGAGAATCACCGACGTGGCATAACAGCCGGGGTTCGCGACCAGCTTTGCACCCGCCAGCGCACCGGCGTAAAGTTCAGGCAAGCCGTAAACGGCTCCATCGAGCACCGGTCGCGCCGCTGCCGGAAGCTTGTACCACTGCTCGAATGTCTCCGGGTCGCGGAAACGGAACGCGCCGCTCAAATCAACGACGGGCAGTCCCGCAGCCACAAGTTCCGGCACCATTTCGAGCGAAGCTTCGTGCGGCGTCGCCAGGCATACGGCGCGCGCTCCGCTCTCTTCGATCGCTTTGGCAGAATACGGCCGGCACGGCGCTTCTCCCCAGCCGCGAAGATGCGGATAGATTTCGCTTAGGCAGCGGACATGCCCGTGGCCGTTGCGGAGATAAAATGTCGGCGTTTCGATGTGGGGATGCCGCAGGAGAATCCGGGCCAGCTCGAATCCCGCGTAGCCCGTCGCCCCAATGACGGCGACTCGTGTCGCGTCGCTCATCGGAGAAGATCCTTCAGGCGTTTTTGAAGCGCTGCCCGCGCGGCCTTCGAAGGTGTGACGATCAGGATCGTGTCGTCTCCCGCCAGCGTGCCCGCCACTTCCTTCCAATGCTCCGCGTCAATCGCGGCCGCAAGCGGTTGCGCACCGCTCGGCGGGGTCTTCAGCACCAGCAGGTTCTGCGCCGCGCGTACATCGAGTAGGAATTCCCGCAGGGCGCGCAGCAACGGTGGCAGGGACGCCGCCTCTTCCGCCACGGCGGACAATGGCTGGTAGCCCTCGCTGGTTTTCACCAGCTTCATTTCCCGCAGATCGCGCGAGAGCGTCGCTTGCGTCACGCGCATCCCCAGATGCGCGAGCCGCCGCCGCAATTCGTCCTGATTCGGAATGGGTTGCGCCGCAATCACTTTCAGAATCTGTCCTTGACGAAATCGCTTGTGCATGCCCATCGGTACCGTATGACTTATTATGCAGTCCTCTGCATATTTATACGGCCCACGACACATTCTGTCAACCCTGAATTTCTGTGGGGGTGATGCCCGCGGCGCCACCAGCCTCTCCCTCGCATTCCACCAAGGAGTGAAGAGACACCGGATCAAGAAATTTTATTACTCAGAATGGACCCATGTTCCTATAATGAGCCGACTCTAGGCCGGGGGAATTGCGCGGTTTTCAGGAACGCACGGAGATGAGGGCCATGCGAAGCTTACGGCTCCAGTTGTCGCTCGTGTTTCTCGTGCTTTCGATGGGTGGCGTGCCGGTCCGCGCCCAGGCTTCCGTTCCTTCGAGTTCGCCCGCCGCTCAATCCGCTGCTCCCTCCGCCACGATCTCGGACCGCGTCTCTCAACTCGAGCAGCAAGTCTCGGGCGCCCAGAATTCCGCCGACAATTCCTGGATGCTGGTCAGCACGGCTCTGGTGCTGATGATGACCGGGCCTGGCCTCGCGCTTTTCTACGGCGGGCTGGTGCGCAAGAAAAACATCCTGGGCACGATGATGCAAAGCTTCGTGCTGATGGCGATCATTACCGTTCTTTGGGGCGTCATCGGCTACAGCCTTTGCTTCGCTCCCGGCAATCGCTTCATCGGTGGCTTCAGCTATCTTTTCCTTCGGGGAGTCGGGGCCGCACCGAATCCGGCTTACGCCGCTACGATCCCGCAGCAGACGTTCATGATATTTCAGCTCATGTTTGCCATCATCACGCCGGCGCTGATCACGGGTGCGTTCGCCGAACGGATGAAGTTCAGCGCGATGGTTTTGTTCACCACCCTCTGGTCGATCTTGGTTTATGCGCCGATGGCTCACATGGTCTGGGGCCAGGGCGGGTTGCTGAACGCCTCGCTGGGCGGCAGGTTTCCCACGCTCGATTTCGCCGGTGGCACGGTGGTGCACATCACCTCCGGTGTTTCCGCGCTCGTCTGTGCGCTCTATCTCGGCAAGCGCTTGGGTTATCCGCAGGTGCCGATGCCTCCGCATAGCGTGGTGTTGAGCTTCGTCGGCGCTTGTCTCCTATGGGTCGGTTGGTTCGGTTTCAATGCCGGCAGCGCGCTCGCGGCGGGAAGCCTCGCGACCAGCGCCTTCGTGGCCACCCACTTCGGCGCCGCCGCTGCTGCACTGGGTTGGATCATTGCCGAGTGGATGCGCAACGGCAAGCCCAGCGCGTTGGGTGCCATCTCCGGAGCCGTCGCTGGCCTGGTGGCCATAACGCCCGCGTCGGGGTTCGTTGGGCCGATGTCTGCCTTTGCGATCGGGTTTATTGCGGGGATCGTTTGCTTCCTGATGGTGACCAGGGTGAAATCCTGGTTTCTGTACGATGACTCGCTCGACGCCTTTGGCGTGCACGGCGCCGGCGGCACGCTCGGTGCCTTACTCACCGGTATCTTCGCCGCGAAAGTGATCAATCCCATTTTCAAAGACAGCCAGGGCAACGCCCTCGCCGTCGGATGGATCGACGGCAACTTTCACCAGCTCCTGTATCAAATCGTCGGAGTCATGATTGCCTGGGCCCTGGCCATCGTGGGGAGCTTGATTCTTTTGAAGATTGTAGATGTGCTGGTCGGTTTGCGCGTGTCCCAGGAGCACGAAGTGGACGGTCTCGACCTCTCCCAACACGGCGAGGAGGGTTACAACCTGGAAGCGTGAGTCGGCTCGCCGCCGGAACACGGGCGTTCCGCGCGCTTCCGTTTCTTGGCCCACGGTCCTGCTATCAGGATCGACTCTGCTGAAGGATAAAGCATCATGACAAAGCTCGAAGCGATCATTCAGCCTTCCCGGTTCGAATCCGTCAAAGACGCGCTTCGCGAGATCGGAGTCGAAGGCATGACGATTACCGATGTGCGCGGGCATGGCCGGCAGAAGGGCCACACCGAGGTGTATCGCGGGCGCGAATACACGGTGGACCTGCTGCCCAAGATCAAGATTGAAATGGTCTTGCCCGACCACCTCGCGGACTCCGCCGTGCAAGCCATCCTCAAATCCGCCAAGACCGGCAAGATCGGCGACGGTAAAATCTTTCTCTCGAAAGTGGACGAGGTCATTCGCATCCGCAACGAGGAGCGCGGCGAAAACGCTCTGTAGCGCGCACTGAAGAATTTCAATCCCCGCCATTTCGGGCAGCCCCCATTCCTTCCATCGGGGCGGCGAGGAATCGCACCTCTGCCGAAGCGCCTTCGCCCCGAAACAGTTCGCGCGGCATCTCCAGGCCTCATGGCAAACACGGCGCAGGGCCAACTGGTCGCGCGCGATTCGCGCTAGACTAATTCGAGGCTCACATGCCGCCCTCGACCCTTTCGGGCCTGCGCGACTTTTATGGGGAGGAAACGGAAACCGCTCGGCGGGATTTCGATTCGACCGGCAGCGGCGCCGCGGCTTTGCTCGCGCGCTCCTCGCTCGTCGATTCCATCGTCCGCCAGCTCTATGGCGACCTGCTCTCAAGTGACTTGCGCGGCCCGAAAAATTTCTGCGCCATCGCCCTCGGCGGCTATGGACGGTGCGCGCTTTTCCCTCATTCCGACGTCGATCTCCTCTTCGTCCACGAAGACCCATCCCTCGAAGCCGCGCACAAGGAATCGGTCGCGGAAATTTTGAAGACCCTCTGGGACTTGCGGCTGCGCGTCAGTCCCGCCAGCCGCACCCTCGAGGAGTGCGACAAATTTAACGGCGACAATCCCGAGTTCACGATTTCACTTCTCGACTGCCGCTACCTGGCGGGTGATAAGCGTCTCTTCGCGCGTCTCTCGAGCAAAGTGATCCCGGAGCTGGTCGCCCGTGAACGCTCCCCCCTCGTCCGCAATCTTGCGGAGCTCACGCGGCAGCGCCACGCCAGGCACGGCAACACTATTTTTCACCTCGAGCCCAATCTCAAGGAAGCCCCGGGGGGCCTGCGCGATTATCACGTCGCGTGCTGGCTCACGCAGATTTCCCGCCTCGAAGAAGGCGGCGGTGCAAGCTCGTCAGATGCCGCCGCCCCGCTGCCGTTGCAGTTGTCGTGCGATCGCGCCTTCGAGTTCCTCTCCGCCGCACGCTGCTTCTTGCACTACCGCCAGGGACGCGACGACAACATCTTGTCCTATGAGCTTCAGGCCGAAGCTGCAGCCGCGGGCATCGGTGCGCAGCCCGGCATCGGCATTCCCCCTGCCGATTGGATGCGCAATTATTTCCAGCATGTGCGCTCCATCTGCAATCTGACTGATCAGATGCTCGAGGAAGCGGCGTCTGCGCGCTCGTCCCTCTACGAGCTATACGAGGACTGGCGTTCGCGCCTTTCGACCGCAGAATTCTCGGTGATGCGCGGCCGCATCTTCATCCGCCAGCCCGCCGCGCTCGCGGATCCGGGAACTTTTTTGAGCCTCTTTGAATTTCGCGCCCGCCACGGCGTGCCCCTCAGCGCGGAAGCCGAGCGCCACGCGCGCGACGCTCAGGAAAAAATGAGCGGGGAACCCTTCGCCGCTCCGCAACTCTGGGCCCGCTTCCGGCAGATTCTTGTGCTGCCCCATGCCGCCGGCGCTTTGCGCGACCTGCATCGCCTCGGCACGCTCGTCCGGCTGTTTCCCCAGTTTCACGCCATCGATTCGCTCGTCATCCGCGACTTCTATCATCGCTACACGGTGGACGAGCATTCCTTCCAGGCCATCGACAATCTGCACCGCTTGCGCAAGCCCGCCGGGGAATGGGAGCGCCGGTTTTCCGAAATGTTCAGCGAGATCGAGCAGCCCGAGCTGCTGTTCCTCGCGCTGCTGTTTCACGATGTGGGTAAGGGCTTGCCGGTGGAAAATCACGTGGAAGGCAGCCTCGGCGCCGTCTCCAGCGTCTTCGCGCGCCTCGCGCTCGAGCCGGCCGATGCGGAGACGGTGCGCTTCCTGATTTCGAGCCATCTCGAGATGTCCGCGACTTTGCTCCGCCGCGACATTTTCGATCCGGAGACGATTCGCGCATTTGCCGAAAAGGTCGGCTCGCCCGAGCGGCTGAAACTTCTCTGCCTGTTCACCTACGCGGACATCCGGGCCGTCAATCCCGAAGCGTTGACGCCGTGGAAGGCGGAAATGTTGTGGCAGCTCTACGCGGCGTCGACGAATTACTTGAATCGAAGCGTGGACGAGGAGCGCTTCCTCTCCGGCGCGACGCGGGAACAGTCCATCGGACAGATTCTTTCCTTTTTGCCCGCCGTCGCAACCGCCGAAGACGTCGCCGGCTTCCTGACGGGCTTCCCGAAGCGATACCTCCTGACTCGTTCGCCGCAAGCCATCGCCGCGCACTATCAGATGATGCGGGAATTGCGCCACCATCCCGCCACGCTCAAGCTCAGCGAGCGCGGCCATTTTCACGAGCTGACATTGCTCGCGGCCGACCGGCCGTTTCTCTTCGCCACCATCGCGGGCGCGCTTTCCGCGCTGGGAATGAACATCGTCAAGGCGGAAGCCTTCTCCAATGCCGCCGGGATCGTCCTGGATTCATTTTATTTCGTGGATCTCTTCCGCACGCTCGAATTAAATCCGCCGGAGATTCAACGCTTCGAGAAAACGCTCGTGGAAGTTTTGACCGGCCAGGCGAGTCTTGAAAAGCTTCTGAGCGGCCGCGCCAACCAGCGTGCTTTGCCGCCGCCCAAGGTTCGCCTGGAAACGCAGATTCGCTTCGACGACGAGAGCTCGTCTCACAGCACGCTGCTCGAGCTCGTCGCCGAGGATCGCCCGGGCCTGCTTTACCAGGTCAGCTCCACGCTGGCCGAGCTCGGCTGCAACATCGAAGTCGCGCTGATCGACACCGAGGGGCAAAAAGCGATTGACGTCTTTTATCTCACCGCCGGCGGCGCCAAGCTCGATCCTTCCCTGCAGCTTGCCCTGCGCTCGAGCTTGCTCCAAAAGCTCTCGACCGCCGAATCGGAAACCTAGCGTTGCGTGCCAAGAACAACTGCGAATAGTCCAAATCTCACAAGCCGTTGGATGTCCGGTTTTCCGATTATTCGTCCATTGAGGTGTCCGATCGTGACACCGCAAGGCATAATAGCGACCAGAGTTGTGTTGGAAAAGGCGGAGCGAATGAAATGAGCTTCGACCGGCAACTGGACTTGCTTGTCACCATCCTAACCACAGTGGTCGTTTTTGTCGGCTGCATTTTTTCCGGTGAGCTGTCCGTCAAGATTAGTTTGCTTGTTGCGGCCGGTGTTTTCCTAGCTCGCCTTGTACTTGGCCGGGGCATAAGCGAAATCCTCGATATCTTTTGATTCGTTTTAATTGAACCTTCACCGCAGAGAAGAAGCCGGGGCTCAAACGTCCATCTGACTCAAACGAAATATCACCCTGTTCATAGGGTGATATTTTCACGTAGCCGTTAAGGGGTGACGGAATTCTGGAGCTAAGACACCACAGGCGCTATCTCTGTTCAGCCTGCCCACGCCGTGTTAACGTGGCTCGTGAATCCAGGAATTATCGCGCCCGACCTCGCCACCGCGAATGTCGCGGCACATGCGCGCCACACTTGTCCACACAATGCAACTTCACTCTCATCCTGTGACTCCTCTTTCTTCTCTTTCTCCTTTATTTCCTCTTTCTCCTTTCCCTCCTCTGCCTTTCTCCCCCGTTTTCTAATCGAAAATGAATTGGGCATAGTACCTGAACTAAATGATTGCAAACAAAGAGCAGTCTCCCAGTCTAATCGCAAAAAGATTTTGGGGCCTGGCAAGGTCGAAAACGGCCTCCGAAGCGCCGCACAATCGCTCTTCTCGTCCTGCAAATCTGGACTTTCAACGGTCAACCCTGAACTCTTCGGCGCGCCTGCCAGCGGCGTCGTCCGCCGGAAGGGAACTTGCGATATGCTCCCGCCTGCTGCCGGCATGATCAGATCACTCACCTGTTTTCAGCCGAGGCGGGCCCGGACGCATGGCGTACAACATGCGACTCACAATCATGCTCCGCGCCAAAAGCTCCGGTCCTAGAAATGGCTACCGACGCAAAACCTCATCTGACTCGCGGCTTCGGCCTGCTCCAGGCGACCGCGCTGAACATGACCAACGTCGTCGGCGTCGGTCCGTTCATCACCATTCCGCTGATTTTGGCCACCATGGGCGGTCCGCAGGCCATGTTGGGCTGGCTGCTCGGAGCCTTGCTTGCCGTGTGCGACGGCCAGGTGTGGAGCGAGCTCGGCGCTGCCTGG
Organism: Terriglobia bacterium; assembly: GCA_041496565.1. Lineage (GTDB taxonomy): Bacteria > Acidobacteriota > Terriglobia > Acidiferrales > UBA7541 > JBGPTK01. The sequence continues at coordinate 41,632 of JBGQEW010000001.1, forward strand.
CCAAGTTCCGGCGGCAGCTATCGCTACCTCCGCGAAGCCTACGGCCCGGAAAGTTTTGGCCGCCTGATGGCATTTCTATTTATCTGGCAGTTCGTGCTGAGTGGGCCGCTCGAGATTGCCTCCGGCATGATCGGGTTTTCCGGCTACGCCAGCTACATCTGGCCGGCCATCACTCCGCTCGATCGCAAGCTTCTGGCGGCCGCCGTGGGAATCCTTGCGCTCGTGCTCCTCTACCGCCGGATCACGTTTCTCAGCAGGGTCACCGTGACGCTGTGGCTCGGCACGATCGCGACGATGGTCACTGTCCTGGTGGTCGGTCTGCCGCATTTCGATCCGCGAATCGCATTTTCTTTTCCCCCGCATGCGTTCGACTTTACGAGAGGTTTTTTCCTCGGCCTCGGCAGCTCCATGCTGATTGCGATGTACGATTACCTCGGCTACTACGATGTGTGTTACATCGGCGACGAAGTTCGCGAGCCCGCGCGCGTCATTCCTCGTTCCATCCTCTACTGCATTCTGGTCACCGCAGTCGCTTACCTCGCCATCAACACGGTTCTCATCGGAGTGGTGCCGTGGCAAAGAGCGATGCACTCTGGCTATATCGTCTCGGAATTCATGCAGCAGCTTCACGGCCGCGCCGCGGCCATTGTCGTCACGGTGATGATTCTCTGGACGGCTTTCGGCTCGGTGTTTGCCCTGCTGCTGGGCTACTCGCGCATTCCGTATGCGGCGGCGGTGGATGGATTTTTCTTCCGCATTTTCGCGCGCGAACATCCCACCAAAAACTTCCCGCATGTTTCCCTGCTCGTCCTGGGCGCCGTAGCCGTCGTCGCCGCGTTTTTTCCGTTGGACGTCGTTATCAGCGCTCTGATCACGACTCGTGTCCTGGTGCAATTCATCGCGCAGATTCTTGCGCTGCCGCTCCTGCGCCGTCTCCCGGCGCAACAGCGTCCTTATCGAATGTGGCTCTATCCCGTGCCTGCGGTCATCGCCTTCATTGGTTGGAGCTACATTTTCGTGACCTCCGGCTGGAAGTACGTCGCGGTGGGATTGCTGACGCTGCTCCTCGGCGTTTGTATTTACTTCCTGCGCGCGTATTGGACCCGAACTTGGCCGTTTGTGCAGCTGGCCAGTGGTGGTTCAAATGTTTGACCGAGGCACATCTCCATCAATCGACAGGGCAAGCGTTTACCCACTCGACATCGAGCAGGCCATGCTGTATCTAATTAACGGCCCTGTCGAACACATTTGGCCATCGGACAGCCCATGCCACCAGTCGTGATCGAAAACCCGATCTTGAACTCTCCTTTTGAGGAGCCCCGCCGCCATTTTCGATTTTCCGAGGAAGGCATCACCAACGAGATCATTAATGGACGACGAGTGAGTTCCTATTTCGTTCCCATTCCAAAGCCGAGGACGAAGGGCGGCAAGTCTCAGATGGTTTTCGATACGGAATGAACCCAGGAACGGATTGAAGAGAACAAATTCATCAATCAGGTCCGAGAACGGGTCGCAAGGTGGAGGCAGGGCGGATACGTTGGGGTGACCAAGACTACGACGTCATTGCTGGAGTATTGGAAGAATCCAGAGCGGGTGAGGCGGCTCTTCTTTTGTCAGCTCGAAGCTCTCGATACGGCAATTTACATCACAGAAGTCGCCAGTAAGTACAATGATGCCTGGATTGAGAACGACCTTCGCAAAGCCAATGAAGCTGCCAATCCAGCCCTTTATCGCACGGCCATCAAGATGGCGACGGGAAGCGGGAAAACCGTCGTCATGGCCATGCTCATTGCTTGGCACACACTGAATAAGATCGCGAACCTACAAGATGCGCGTTTCTCGGACACATTCCTCATCGTTACTCCAGGCATCACGATTCGCGACCGCCTCCGCGTCCTACTGCCAAGTGATCCCGAAAACTACTACAAGCAGCTCGACATACTTCCTTCAAGTCTTCGAGAAGAAATAGGCCGAGCGAAATTGGTCATCACTAATTTTCATGCTTTCAAGCTGCGCGAGCACACCTCCGCTGGGCGCGTGACAAAGCAAATTCTAGGCCAAGGGTCGAACGGCGCTTTTACGGAAACACCAGATCAGATGGTACGCCGCGTCTGCCGGGAGCTTGGCAACAAGAAAAACATAGTCGTCTTAAACGACGAAGCTCACCATTGCTACCGTCGAAAACCTGACGGCGAGGAGGAAAAGCTTGCAGGTGATGATCGCCGAGAAGCGGAGAAGAGAGAGGAAGAGGCAAGAATCTGGATTTCAGGTCTTGAGGCGATCCAAGCGAAGCTCGGCATTCGCGCCACATATGACCTATCCGCTACGCCGTTTTTTCTACGAGGGTCCGGCTACAGCGAAGGGTCTCTCTTTCCTTGGGTAGTGTCCGATTTCTCGCTCATCGACGCGATTGAATCCGGGATTGTGAAAGTACCGCGCGTTCCCGTGGCAGACGATTCAGTAGTCGGCGGACAACCCACCTATCGCGATCTTTGGCTTCGCATTCGAGAGAATCTCCCGAAGAAGGGACGCCGAACGGAAGCTGTGACCGGCGAGCCGAAACTGCCAGCGGAACTCGAAGGCGCACTGCAAAGTCTTTACGGCAATTATGAGAAGTATTACCGCAAGTGGGAAGAGAATTCGGAGGCTCGCGCGCGTGGCTTGACGCCGCCTGTCTTCATCGTCGTCTGCAATAACATCAATGTCTCAAACCTTGTTTTCCGGTACGCCGCAGGTTGGGATAAACAAATCTCCGAAGACGTGACCATACCCGTCCCCGGAAAACTACCTCTGTTCAGTAACGTGGTAAACGATCGCTGGACCATTCAGCCCAGCACCATTCTGGTAGATAGCACGGAGCTGGAATCGGGCGAGGGAATGAGCGACGAATTCAAGAGATACGCCGGTCGTGAGATCGAGGAATTCAAAAATGAGTATCGCAGCCGCTTCCCTGGGCGCGACGCTGAGAATTTGACGGACGAGGATCTACTTCGAGAAGTGATGAACACTGTTGGGAAGCCAGGCAAACTGGGCGAGCAGATCAAGTGCGTAGTCTCGGTTTCGATGCTGACGGAAGGTTGGGATGCAAACACCGTCACGCATATCCTTGGCGTCCGCGCCTTCGGCACACAGCTTCTCTGCGAGCAAGTCGTTGGTCGCGGTCTCCGGCGCATGAGCTATGTGCCGACGAAACAAACCGTCGCGATAAATGGCAAGCCGACGGAGATTGAAACCTTCGATACCGAATACGCCGAAATCTACGGCGTGCCCTTCTCGTTCATCCCAAGTGCTGGCTCGGCGAATGATCCAAAGCCAGCGCCGCCACCTACTCGCGTGCGGGCCTTGGAAGACCGCATCGCGTGTGAGATCACGTTTCCCCGAGTCGCCGGCTATCGGTATGAGCTTGGCTCACAGACGCTTGTGGCAGCCTTTGGCCCGGACTCCAAGCTGGCACTTTCAACCGCTGATATTCCTACGAAGACGGAAAACGCTCCCATCGTTGGCGAAAGCAGCATTCACACCCTGGATGATTTGAAGAACCGCCGTGAACAAGAAGTAGCTTTCCTCCTGGCCAAACTGGTTCTGGAGAAATACTTCACTGACGACGAGGGTAATGTAAAGCAGTGGCTCTTCCCTCAGCTTCTGGGAATTGCCAAGCGTTGGCTACGCGAGTGCGTCACTTGCAAGGACAACACCTTCCCTCAGATGCTTCTCTTGCTCGAAAAGGCCCACGATGCAGCAGACAGAATTTACCGCGCCATTGCCGCTTCTGAACCTGGAATGAAAGTCTTGAAACCAAGACTCCGCAACTACGACACAATCGGCTCGACGCGCTACGTGGAATTCGAGACCACGCGCCCCACATACACCACCAGGCCTGATAGATGCCATCTCAACTATGTCGTGGCGGATACCGAGTCTTGGGAGCAAAAGATGGCTCAGACCTTAGAGGACATGGACGAGGTCCTTTGTTACGTGAAGAATCAAGGTCTGAACTTCATCATCCCCTACACGCTTAACGGTGAGGAAAAGAATTACCTGCCAGATTTCATCGTTCGAATACGCGATGGAGGCAGGGAACCACTGAACTTGATTCTGGAAGTAACAGGTGAGGCGAAGAAAGAGAAGGCCGCCAAGGTCGCTACCGCTCGAACACTTTGGGTACCGGCGATCAACAATCAGGGCACATTCGGCCGCTGGGTATTTCTGGAAATTACTGATCCATGGGACGCGCAGAAAACAATTCGAAGTATTCTCCGCTAGGTTGCACAGGCACTCTTGCCTGTGCCCTTCTCCCCACACCTGCGCCCCAAGTCCAAAGCGCAGTCTGGCAGAGGCATCTACGGTGAGCTACTACGAGCGAAACTTGCCGCATTGGCATCCGGATGGACGCGCGATTTTTCTGACTTGGCGCGTGCACGGGTCGTTGCCGCAGAGTTTCGTCCGCGATCTCGAAAAACTGAAAGAAGATCCGGCAAGACAGTTTCTTGCGGCCGACCGAAGGCTGGATGCCGCCGCGACAGGCCCGCGCTGGCTGGCCGACCCGGAAATTGCCGGCTACGTGGTGGATAGCCTCATCCGTGGCGCCGAGCTTGGCCACTATTCCCTACACGCGTACGTCGTGATGTCCAACCATGTGCACGTCCTGCTCGACCCGTTGGTGCCGTTGCGCCGCATCACGGGCGGGATCAAGGGAGTGTCTGCCCGGGACGCGAACGGGGCGCTCGGTCGCACCGGAAAACCTTTCTGGCAGGACGAATCGTTTGACCACTGGATCCGCGATGGAGCGCAGTTTGAACGCATCCGGTCGTATATCGAGAGCAATCCTGTGAAGGCAGGCCTGGTGGTGAGACCCGAAGATTGGAAATGGTCGAGCGCTTATCCTCAAGTAGCACAGGCACTCTTGCCTGTGCAGGTCGTTCGCAGGTAGCACAGGCACTCTTGCCTGTGCACGGTGTTCGCCGTTGCAGTAGATGAGAAGAAATAGCAGCACAGCCAGGAGTGGCTGTGCTACAGGTGATGCATGAAGAACGGGAAGCGCACGAAAGTCGAGAGTCTGAAGCACAAGGACAAGCGCACGAATATTCCGACTGAGGAATTGCGCGATTTTGTCGCTGAAGACGAGCGCAAGCCTAAAACAGTAGTGCTCCCTGGCTTGCTATACGCCCGCGATCCGTCACTCGATCCACAGCTCGTCTGGAAGGGCAAAGACGAACAAGACCAGCAGGCATTGGAAGTGCCCGCCGTTCCCATTTACATCCAGGAAAAGATTCACCCGCACGCGCTGATCGAAGACCTGCGCTCCGAGGCAAAGAAAAACGGCCAGGGTGAGCCCCTCTCTCTTTTCGCCGATTTCAACGGAATCAAATTCGAGGACTTGGTGGACTTCTACGCTCACAAGGACGGCGTCAACTGGTCGAACCGGATGATCTTGGGCGATTCGCTGTACGTAATGACCTCTCTCGCCGAAAAGGAAGGACTCAAGGGCAAGGTCCAGATGATCTATATGGACCCGCCCTATGGCATCAAGTTTGGTTCCAATTGGCAGGTTTCCACTCGTAAGCGCGACGTGAAGGATGGCAAGGTCGAGGACGCTAGCCGCGAGCCTGAAGTTGTGAAGGCGTTCCGCGATACATGGAAGCTTGGCATCCACTCCTATCTGGCCTACCTGCGCGACCGGCTCGTGGTGGCCCGAGACCTGCTCACCGAGACTGGCAGCGTCTTCGTCCAAATCGGCGATGAGAACGTCCACCTCGTGCGCTGCTTATTGGATGAAGTTTTCGGAAGCGATAATTTCGTAAGCCAAGTCAGCTATGCCACAACTGGGGGCTTCGACACTCTCACGCTAAGTCGCATCGGTGACCATTTGATTTGGTACTGCAAGGACATCAAACAGATCAAGTATCGGCAACTCTACGTCACAAAGGGTTCCGTTCTTGAGCAGCAGAAGAGCAAGTACGACCAGGTCGAACTTGCTGATGGTACGCGACGCCGCATAAATAAACAGGATCGCGAAAACGGACTTCCAATCGGTGCTCTACCCTACCGTCTCGACAACATGTTTGGACAAGGACCCGCTGATGGGCCGACGCCATTCGCCTTTAAAGGACGGACATATCATCCTCCCGCAAACAATCATTGGAAACCTAACTATCCAAACGGCCTTGAAAGGTTGGTAATGGCCAACCGAATTCAAACTACTGGGGATTCTCTCGCTTATGTTCGCTTTCTTGCGGACCTAAGCGTTCAACCGATCAGCAACACGTGGACGGATATCTCTGGAACTGTGCAAAGCCGTAGTGAGGGTAAGATTTTTGTTGTCCAAACAAGTACAAGCCTAATCGAACGCTGCCTGTTGATGACAACCGACCCAGGCGACTTGGTGCTCGATCCGACGTGCGGGAGCGGGACGACGGCGTACGTCGCCGAGCAATGGGGAAGGCGTTGGATTACGGTTGATGCAAGTCGAGTCGCCCTGGCCCTGGCGCGCACCCGTCTGATGGCTGCCATGTACACCTACTATCTGCTGGCCGACTCGCCCGAGGGTCTCAAGAAGGAAGCGGAACTAACAGGCAATCTGCTCCCTGAGTCCAAGACGGAAGGCGACATCAAAAAGGGCTTTGTCTACGAACGCGTCCCGCACGTCACGCTGAAATCCATCGCCAACAACGCCGAAATCAAAGAGGGCTTGAGTCGCGAGGAGATTGACCGCGCCATCGCCCGCCACGCCGACACCGAGCAACTCTTTGACCAGCCCTACGAAGACTCCAAGCGCATCCGCGTTACCGGCCCTTTCACGGTCGAGAGCCTCTCGCCGCATCGAGTCCTTTCGGACGACGAACAACCTGCTTCAGAGCGCGAACCGCAGATGGACGCTGGCCCCGGTCAGTTTGAAACAATGATCCTCGACAATCTTCGCAAGGCTGGAGTCCAGAACACTGTTAAGAACGAGCGGTTGAAATTTGAACGCCTCGAACCCTTTGCAGGGGTCTGGGTTCATGCCTCTGGAGATTACATCGAAAATGGGAAGTCTAAACGAGTGGCTGTTTCAATTGGCCCTGAACACGGAACCGTTGGACCAGACCAAGTGAAAGAAGCAGCAAAGGAAGCAGTGCAAGGTGTCGGCTTCGACCTTCTTCTTGTGTGCGGCTTCGCATTCGATCCTCACGTCTCTGAAGAAGCGAAGCGCTACGGAAAGCTCAACGTGCTGACCACGCGAATGAACCCCGATCTTTCGATGGGCGACGAACTGTTGAAGAAAACGGGCGCCGGAAATCTCTTCATGATTTTTGGCGAGCCCGATATCGACATAAAGAAAACGAAAGACGGCAAGCTTACCGCCGAGATCAAGGGCCTCGACGTATACGACCCCACAACAGGACAAATTCGCAGCCATTCAACTGACGACATTGCCTGCTGGTTCATAGACACGGACTACAACGGGGAGAGCTTCTTTGTCCGCCATTCCTATTTCACGGGAGCCGACGAGCCTTACGAGAAGCTGAAACGCGCCCTGCGTGCCGAAATCGATGAGACAGCATGGTCCGCTCTCTATTCCACCAAGAGCCGCCCCTTCGATCCGCCGAAGACAGGCAAAATCGCCATAAAGGTCATCAACCACTACGGTGATGAAGTTCTGAAGATTTATAGCGTGTAGTTCGTGAACGGCAGTCCTGGCCGACCTGGTCGGCCCGCTCCAAACGAGTGGTAGGCCCGTGGGGACTCGAACCCCAGACCTCTACCGTGTCAAGGTAGCGCTCTAACCAACTGAGCTACGGGCCTATGTTCCTACAGCAGCTGAAGCCAGCTTACTGACGGCAGCCATTTTATCATTTGCCAGGGAGTGGGCATAGCGGGCCGTCATAGTGATTTTGGAGTGCCCCAGTAGTTGAGAAACCGTTATGAGATCGACGCCCGCGCGCACTAGGCGCGTCGCAAAGGAACGTTTTGAAAGGAAAGGGCTGGCTGGCCTCCGTGATCAATCAAGGCGACCCAACCGAATCCGATACCGGATCCGAGCGGATGAATTCCCGCCGGCGATTAAGTGATCTCTCTAAGCAGTTCGTTCATTCTCGAGTGCAGGCGTTCGTGGGTTCCGACCCCCATCTTCTGGATCTCCATCCGCTCGAATTCCTGGGCGAGCCGCTCTTGTTCCTCGTTCGTCAGCAGACTTTCCGCCATCTGGAAGAGAACGTCATTTTCTTTAGCGATGTGCTCACGCAGAAGGTTGGTGTATTCCCCGGCGGCTTGCGCCCAGCGCCGGCCGGACACCCCAGGACTGTCCTGAAATTGAGAAGCAGCCAGTTCCATTTCGTGGATGAGTTCACGACCGCGGCCGTGCTCAGAAAGCATGACGCCGATCGGACCGCCGCCCCGGGGTATCCCTTTTTTCTCGAGTAGGGGAAACAAGAAATCTTCCTCCTTGCCGTGATGACAACGGTCGGCAAAAAGCCGAAAGAACTCAAGAAGTCCGTTCAGAGTATCGGACGAAACCTTCTCGCCCAGAAGGAGCCTCCGCCCGACTGCGTCGGTCGCGTCGAGCATCTTCAGAATCACATCGTGCTCTTTGCGAAGGATATCAGTTGCAAACATGGTCCAGCCTCCTCTTACACACTCGACTGCTAGATCGATGTGTGCATTGGTGCGGTCAAGAAGATTCGTTCCTGTTTCCTGAACATTTTAGTTTCGTCATTCTGGCTAAGTCTGCTTGCGATGAGTCTCCAGGGAATACCCGCCTTGCAAAATCTTTGTTGGTCAGCGCCCCAAGCGGCTGGAGCGAGTTTTGTGACTGAGAAGCCCCGAGATGAATTGTTCCGCGAATTCCTCGCCGATTTCTATGGAATTCGCTTCGCCGGAAGGGTCGAACCAGTAGGGAATCCAATTGAGCGAGCCGAGAAGGGCAAAGGTTGCCAGCTTGGGATCAGCGTTCCGGAAGACACCCGCCTTAATTCCGTCGGTGATGATGCGGCGAATACCACGGTCGAAGCGGTCGCGCTTCGCAATGACCTTCTGCCTACGGGAAGCAGAGAGCGCCTGCACGTCCATGGTCAGAGCGGTTCCGCGCAATTCGTCAATCATCATGTGTACGAAGGAGACGATGACGCGGCGTAATTTTTCCTGCGGTGGATGCGAACTGTCTTCGACCTTCTTGAGCATTCTCAGGAGAAGGTCAAGAGCAAATTCGTGGCAGGCAAAGAGGATGTCCTCTTTGTCCTTAAAGTAATAATAAAGGTTTCCCTTCGTCATGTGGAGCGCGCTGGCAATTTCATCGACACTCGCCCCGTAGTAACCTCGCCGGCGAAACGCAGCTGCAGCACTCTTCAGGATTTCCAGGCGCATTTCACCATTTCTGGCTCGCCTACTGCTCATTTTGAATTTCCCTCGCCCAGCGCTCCCGATCCCGTAAAAGCCGTCTTGGGGATAATATGGGATTCCAATATGGGGCGCAGTACAGCCAGAATGGGGAGGACCTCCTTCATGCCAGCCGAGTATTCAAGCATCGTCTTCGACATCCGAGAGAGTGTGGCAAGGATTACTCTGAATCAGCCACCTTTGAACATCATAGACATTCTCATGATCGGGGAGATGCATCGCGCGCTTGCGCGAGTCCACTCCGCGGGTGATCTGAAAGTGCTCGTCATCGACCACCAGGGGAAAGCCTTTTCGGCCGGGGTCTCCATTAAAGACCATACGCCCGACAAGGTAGGGGAAATGATTGAGAAGTTTCACGGCATGCTCCGTCTTCTCCATTCACTTGCCGTCCCCAGCCTGGCGCTGGTCGATGGAATGGCTTTGGGCGGTGGCTGCGAACTGGCTGTTTTCTGCGATATGGTTATCGCCTCTGACCGGGCCACTTTCGGCCAGCCGGAGATCAAGGTAGGAGTCTTTCCCCCTGTGGCCGCGGTCCTCTTTCCACACCTCATTGGCCGGAACCGGGCGCTGGAATTGCTCCTGACGGGCGATATTATCGAGGCCGCCGAGGCCAAGGCGATCGGCCTCATCAACAAGGTCATTCCTGCCCAAAGCTTTCGCGAAAAGGCGGACGAATTCATCAGCAAACTCACGTCGCTGAGCGGTCCTGTACTGAGACTGACAAAGCGCGCGGTGGACCGCGGCCTCGATGCGAGCGTGGATGAGGGTATCAGTGCCGTTGAGCAGCTTTACCTTCAGGAGCTTATGAAGACGGAAGACGCCCGCGAAGGTCTGAATGCTTTCTTGGGACGGCGCAAGCCGATCTGGAAAAACAAATAGCGCCGAAAACCATACACTGCTTTGCGGGGAAGCAGAGGATCTGTCCATTACCTTGTTCTCTTGCGGGTATAAATCGTCTGGAAGTAAAACGAGACGACGGTCCGGCAATCTTGGCAGTTGTCCGGCAGTTCCTCGGGAAGCACAGGTTCCGCTCGCACCTCGTATCCCAATTGGCTGTAAAGCTCCATTGCTTCCTTCGCGCGCTGCTCATCGGCAGTGAAGCGGCGTTCCCATCCTTGGGCAATTAGTGAGGGGTTGGGCTGAAGCTGGGTGTCGGAGAGGAATCTTCGGCTCACGCCATCGAACAGATTATCTATTTTGATGAACTTCGCCATCGCCGTCTCTTTGGCCTTCAATTTGGTTTCCCGGCCTCGGCGACAGGAGAACCATCGCGAGCGGGCAAATTCAGTTTTTGCAGCCGGCGTTGCGCAAGAATCGCGGCGCCCAGGGCACCAACGAACTGCACCAGTTCTTCCGGTGGAACATTCACTTCCGCCTTAAGGTGTTCGCGAACAACGCGTGCCATGGTCTCGAAGCGCAGGATGCCGCCGATCAAGGTGAACTCGGGCTCCATCTGAACGCGCTTCATCAGTTGTACCGAACGGTCCACCAGCGACGCGATGGCGCCGTGCATAATGTCCGCGGGTGCGCTCCCAATCGACAATTGGTTGATCACTTCGGATTCCGCAAATACCGCGCAGACGCCGGAAATGGCAACTTGCCGCTTCGAAGTTGCCACCAATGGGCCAATCTCGGTGGTCCCGTAGCCCAAATATCGCGCTGTCTTCTCCAGGAAAGCGCCGGTTCCGGCGGCGCACTTGTCATTGAGGCGGAAGGACTTGACCCGGGCCGACTCGTCGATCCGGGTGGCTTTCATCGTTTGGCCCCCGACGTCGAGAATCGTACGCGTTCCAGGGAAGAAAAAGGTCGCGCCCCGCGCGCTAGCAGTGAGGTCGGTTACTTGCGTATCGCTGAATGGCACCATGTGACGCCCGAACCCGGTGGCCACGACGTAGGAAATGTCGGATTCCGCCAGTCCCGCACTTTCTAAGGCACTTTGATAAACCTGCCTTGCCACTTCGGCGAGTTTAAAACCGGTGTTGTTCAAGGCGTGGCCGAGGATCACACCTTGGTCATTGAGGACTACCGCTTTGGCGTAAGTGGAACCAACGTCGATTCCGGCGGTACAAATCATGACGGCCTCCCTGTGGTTGCGGATGCCCGCCCGGCCAGAACGTGATCCAGAGCGAATAAGGCAGCGCCCAGAGCACCCATGAAATGGGAATCGTCGCTCACGTTCAGCTTGGCGTTAAGACCCTTCTGCAGCGCCTCAATCATTCCAATATTGCGCGCCACTCCGCCCGTAAACGTGATCTCTTCCTCGACTCCGACCCGCCGAAGCAGCCCAATGGAGCGCGCCGCAATCGATTGGTGAACACCCTGTAGGATGTCCTCGATCTTTTTCCCTTTGCCCAGCCAGGAAAGTACTTCGGACTCGGCGAACACGGTGCAGGTGGTGCTGATGCGCACGGGCCTCTCGGAGCGCAGGGCCGTCGGACCCAATTGATCCAAGGGAATGTCGAGGGCACTGGAAGCCGCGCCCAAGAATCGTCCTGTACCTGCCGCGCATTTGTCGTTCATGCAAAAATCCACAATTTCGCCTGAGGGGCGTACGCGGATCGCTTTGGTGTCTTGACCGCCCA
>JBGQEW010000002.1:0-43000 GCA_041496565.1 Terriglobia bacterium
GCCGCGTGCCGATATTTCGTCATCTGCCGAAATATCGGCACTAATCTGAGGATTCAAACTCCCCGCCGTCTCCCATCCTTCGTCCGCAGCGCTTGAAAGGTGTTGCCCACGCAAGCCTTATCCCCCCTGCCGCCATTTCGGCACGCGGCACCGCCTAAAGCTCCAGTCGGCGAAGTCGCAGGGCGTTGCCAATCACCGAAACCGAGCTGAACGTCATTGCGGCGCTCGCGATCATCGGACTGAGCAGCAACCCGAACACAGGATAGAGCACGCCTGCCGCGAGCGGCACGCCGAGCGCGTTATAAACGAACGCGAAGAAAAGATTTTCGCGGATGTTGCGCATCGTTCCGCGGCTGAGTCGCCGCGCGCGAACGATTCCGCGCAAGTCGCCCTTGACCAGCGTGATGTCTGCGCTCTCGATCGCGACGTCGGTGCCTGTGCCCATCGCGATTCCGATATTGGCTTGCGCGAGCGCCGGCGCGTCGTTGATGCCGTCGCCCGCCATCGCAACGACGTGGCCTTCCGCCTGCAAGCGCTTTACGATTTCGCTTTTCTGCTGCGGAAGAATTTCAGCCTGAACTTCGTCGATGCCCAGTTTGCGCGCGACGGCTTCAGCGGTCGTGCGGCTGTCGCCCGTGAGCATTACGACCTTGATTTTTTCACTGTGAATCAAGCGAATGGCTTCGAGCGTGGACGATTTGATGGGATCGGCAACGCCGAGAATTCCCGCGATGTCGCCGTCAACGCTGATGAACACTGCGGTCTGGCCGTCTTTGCGCAGCGACTCAGCTTTTTCTTCGAGCGCGCCTAAGGCTTTCGATGATTCTTCGAAGAGATTTCGATTTCCGAGCGCGACGCTTTGCCCTTCGATCTTGCCGCGCACCCCCTGGCCCGTGACGGATTCAAAATTCACGGCCTCGGAGAGCGCGAGACCTTTTTCCTGCGCCGCGTGTACGATCGCCGCGGCGAGCGGATGTTCGCTCCCTCGCTCGAGACTCGCGGCCAAGCGCAGCAATTCGGATTCGCTCTGCTCCGCAAGCGGAATGATCGAGACGAGCTTCGGCTTGCCTTCGGTCAGCGTGCCTGTCTTGTCCACGACGAGCGTGTCCACCTTCTCGAGAATTTCCAGCCCTTCCGCATTTTTGATCAGCACGCCCGCCGTCGCGCCGCGGCCCATGCCCACCATGATCGCCATCGGCGTCGCAAGCCCGAGCGCGCACGGACACGCGATGATCAGCACCGCCACGGCATTCAGCAACGCATACGCCATGCGCGGCGTTGGGCCGTAAACACTCCAGATGACGAACGTAATCACCGCGGAGAGCACGACTGCAGGAACGAAGTAACCGGAGACAACGTCCGCCAATCGTTGAATCGGCGCGCGGCTGCGCTGCGCTTCGCTGACCATGCGGACAATTTGTGCGAGCATCGTATCGCTGCCCACGCGTTCCGCGCGCATCACGAAACTGCCCGTGCCGTTGACGGTGCCGCCAGTCACGCGGCTGCCCGCCAGTTTTTCCACGGGGATCGGCTCGCCGCTGATCATGGATTCGTCCACCGCGCTTGAGCCTTCGAGCACCGCGCCATCCACAGGAATTTTCTCGCCGGGACGCACACGCAGCCGGTCGCCGGACATCACTTGTTCGAGTGGAACATCCTGCTCGCGGCCGTCCGGTTCGATTCGTCGTGCCGTTTTCGGCGCAAGCCCGAGCAGCGCGCGAATAGCGCTGCTCGTCTTGCTTCGCGCGCGCAGCTCGAGCACTTGGCCGAGCAGCACGAGTGTCGTGATCGTCGCTGCAGCTTCGAAATAAATCTCCACGTGGCCGCCGGGATCGCGGAACGCAGTCGGAAAAATGTCGGGAAGAAGAACGCCGGCCACGCTGTACACATAAGCTGTGCCTGTGCCGGTCGCGATCAACGTGAACATGTTGGGACTGCGATTCACAATCGATCGCCAGCCGCGCTCGAAAAACGGCCAGCCGCCCCAGAGCACGACCGGCGTTGCCAAGACGAACTCGATCCATCCGATCAAGCGCAACGAAAGAGCCTGTTGCACTGGCTGGCCTGGAATTGCGGCCGACATGCCGAGAGCCAGGACTGGAATCGTGAGCGCAAGACTGAGCCAAAAGCGCCGGCTCATCTGCCGCAGTTCGGGATTTTCCTCTTCTTCAGAAATTACCGTTCGCGGTTCGAGCGCCATGCCACAGATCGGGCAGGCGCCGGGACCAGCTCGCACAATCTGTGGATGCATCGGGCAGGTGTATTCCGTTCGCGTTGCGGGAAGTTGAACGTTTAACGATTCGAGGGCCATTCCGCATTTCGGGCACGCTCCCGGCTGAGGCTGACGAACCTCCGGATCCATCGGGCATGTGAAAGAAACTTCCGCAGACGCGCCGCGAGAAATTGTTTGCGAAGCTGCTTTGCTGCGCGGCGATTCCGAGGAAACAACGAGCGGCTTCCCCGAAAGTGATTTGAACTTTTCCAGACAATGCTTGCTGCAGAAGTAGTAGGTCTGGCCTTCGAATTCAAAGGAACCCGCAGCCTTTGCGGGGTCCACATCCATGCCGCAGATCGGGTCTTTCGCGCGAGCCGTAGCACTCGTCGCCGCAACCTTGTCTGCTTGGTGAATCTTGAATGGATTCTCTTGTTGCGTCATGACTTCCCAGCCAGCCGAGCGTCCATAATAGCGCATCCGAAGTTTTCGGAATATGAGCCTCCCGAATCTCCGCTGAAAGAGATTTCGGAAGGCCTTATTTGCGAATGCCGCGCCAGTGAAATGGCTCACCCTGCGTGCGGACTATTGGAATTCAGACAAAGACTTTTGATGCCGTCGAGCGTCAAAAGATATGGAAAGAGACGCTCAGCGCTTGATTCCGACACTTCATTGGATGGCGTACAAGCGGTTGAGGATTCTCCCAGCCCTCGAACGGCGGAGAACGGACCGGCGGGGGGAACAATTGCTCAAGCAAGACCGTATCTATAGGTCAGCGGCTGAACGCAACGTGTGAGAGGAGACCCATGGCAAGCAACGCCAAGAACGGCAAGAAGCGGCGTCGTTGGATCATCCTGGGCAGCGTGACGCTGGCGTTGCTGATCGTCATCGTGGGCGTCACCGCCGCGCTGCGCTCGAACCACACGATTGATCCTTCCAAGCTCGCGACGGCCGAGAAGGGCGACATCGCCCGTTCCGTCGTCGCCACCGGCAAGATTGAGCCGCTCACCAAGGTGGAAGTGAAATCGAAAGCCAGCGGCATTGTCAAGAAACTCTACGTGGATTACGGCGACCGGGTGAAGACCGGTCAAGTGTTGGGCGAACTGGATAAGGAACAGCTCGAAGCCGCGGTGCGCGAATCCCGCGCCAACCTGGCTGCGGCGCAAGCGGCACAGGAATCCGCTGAAGCGGCATACGAGCGCAACCTCGTGGATGCGCAAGGCCCCGATGTGCCGTTCCTGAAATCCGCGATGGATCGTGCCAAGGGACTCTACAAGGACGGTTTGATTTCCAAATCATTGGAGGAAGATGCTGACAAGGCCTACCAGATGGGCGTCAACAAACAACTCTCGGCAAAAAATAACGCTGCGATGAGCAAAGCAGAAGTGGCGAAGGCGAAGGCTCAAGTGGAACAAGCGAAAGCCTCGCTCGAGCGTGCCGACGAGGATCTGCGCTACTCGACGATCACGAGCCCCATGGACGGCGTGGTGCTTTCGCGCGACGTGGAAGTGGGCGACGCAGTCAGCTCGATTCTAGTCCTCGGCTCACAGGCGACCCTGGTGATGAAGCTCGGCGATACGAGCGAGGTTTACGTGAAGGGAAAAGTGGACGAAGCCGACATCGGGAAAGTATTTCTCGGACAGCCGGCGCGAATCGTCGTGGAATCGTTCAAGGACAAGAAATTCGACGGCAAGGTCACAAAAATCTCTCCCCTGGGTCTGGAGAAGGACAACGTGACGACGTTTGAAGTTCGCGTCTCGATTCGAAATCCAGGCGGTGAGCTGCGCGCGAATATGAGCGCGAACGCGGAAATCATTCTCGAAGAAAAGAAGAACGTGGTGCTGATTCCGGAGGCTGCCGTTCTTTTCGACAAGGATCGCAACACTTCGGTCGAGTTGCCCGATCCGAAGGCCGACAAGGGCCGGCGCAAGGTGTCCGTGAAACTTGGAATCACGAACGGCGTCAAGGCGGAAGTCGCTTCCGGCCTGCAAGAAGGGCAGAAAGTCGTTTTGCAATAGCACCGGCAAAGGCTGTTTCGTTCGAGGGCATCCATGGTTTTCCGCGATTTGCTGGCCGACACGTTGCGCACGCTGTGGGCGCACAAGCTGCGCACGTTTCTCACGATGTTCGGCATTGCTTGGGGAATTATTTCCATCACGCTGATGGTGGCAGCGACGGAAGGCCTGGGCGTGGGCATCGAAAAACAGCACGAATCATTCGGCAAGGACGTGATGATCGTCTTCGCGGGGCGCACCAGCCTGCAGGTTGGGGGGACGCGCGCAGGCCGCCTGATCCGCTGGACCGACCAGGATCACATACCCGTTCAAGCACAATCTCCCGCGTGCCAGTACGTGATGCCGGAAGTCGGCAACAACGCGCCGGTGCGCAGCCTTTACAACAGCGGCAACCTGCTGATCACCGGATCGCTGCCCGCCTTCGCCGAAGTGCGGAGCGTGGCCGTAGCGCAGGGACGGTTCTACAACGACGCGGACAATGCGGACGCGTTGCGCGTGGCCTTTCTCGGCAGCGACGCAAAAAAACAGCTTTTTGGCACGCGCCCCGCGCTGGGGGAAACGATCTGGATGGGGGACATTCCCTACGCCGTGATCGGCGTGATGAAGGAGAAGGATCAAAATTCGAGCTACGACGGTTTCGACATTCGAAAAGTTTTCATTCCCTACAACGCGATGATTCGCGATTTCCCGAATCGCCCGCCGTCGCCGGTCCATTCGATTGACCGGCTGCTGGTCACGCCGAAATCGCTCGCGCTACACGAGGACTGCGTGCGGCAGATTCGCACCGCGCTCGGACTGCTGCATCATTTCGATCCACAAGACAAAGAAGCCGCAGGCATCTGGGACACGGTGAAAGAGGCGAAAGCGAATCAATTGATCATCGACGGCATGGAATATTTTCTCGGCGCAGTCGGGATTGTGACGTTGTTTCTCGGCGGACTGGGAGTGATGAACGTGATGCTGGTGGCGGTGCGGGAGCGCACGCGGGAAATTGGTGTGCGCAAGGCGATCGGAGCGACGCGTCGCGCAATCATCACACAGTTTTTTGTGGAGACGATGATCATCGTCTTCTTGAGCGGGGGAATCGGTTTGACCATTGCTTACGGCCTATGCGGGCTGGTGGATCTGCTGCCGATGCCGCCGTTTTTCGCCGGCCTGCTGCCCACCTGGCAATCGGGCATTATTTCATTCGTGCTGCTCGGAACCGTGGCGGTGCTCGCGGCGCTTTATCCGGCCAGCCGCGCCGCCGCAGTCGATCCAATCGAAGCGCTGCGCTTCGAGGCAGGCAGCTAATGTTTCTTGAGATTCTACGTCAATCGTGGACGGCGTTGCGGCGGCAGCCGCTGCGAAGTTGTCTCACGATGCTGGGCATCGTGTGGGGAATCGTGGCCGTTACCCTGCTGCTTGCGTACGGCTCGGGATTTCGCACCGTGCTGATGTACACCTTCGACATTTTCGGGAAAGGCGCCGTGGTGGCGTGGCCGGGAACGACCAGCGAGCAGGCGGGCGGAGAGCGCGCCGGGCAGCGCGTGCGGTTCGAGCTGGCCGATGTGGAAGAGGTCCGTGCGCAGGCGACCCTGATCAAGGTAGTGTGCCCGGAATCGGTGCGGTATCTCGGAATCTCCTACGGCGACCGATTGTCCGATACGGCCATTCGCGGCGTTTATCCCGAATATGGCGACATGCGCAACGAGATTCCGAGCGATGGAAGATGGATCAGCCCGGAAGATATGGCCCAGCGGCGCCGCGTGGTTTTTCTCGGCGGGCGATTGCGCGAAAAGCTTTTTGCCGGACGCCCGGCGGTGGGCGAGATGGTGCGGATCAGCGGCTCGTCGTTCACCGTCATCGGCACGATGGAGCGAAAATTTCAAGACAGCAATTATTTCACCAGCGACGATGAATCGGCGTGGATTCCCTATACGACCGCGGGCGACCTTTGGAACACGCGCTATGCCAGCGTGATCGTTTTTGCGCCGGTGGCGCCACAATTCGAGGCCGCGGCCATGCAGCAGCTTCGCGACATCATCGCGACGCGGCAGCGTTTTTCACCTTCGGACAAGCGAGCCATCACGATGTTCGGCCGGGAAGAATTCCGGCCGGTAATGAATGGCATCACGATCGGCCTCGAAGTGCTGCTCTTGTTCATCGGGGCGCTGACGCTGGGGATCGGCGGCGTGGGCGTGATGAATATCATGTTGGTCTCCGTGAACGAACGCATCCGCGAGATTGGCCTGCGGCGGGCGCTCGGCGCGCGGCGGCGTCACATTCGCGCCCAATTCCTCGCCGAAGGGCTGGCGCTGACGCTAATTGGGGGCATCGTCGGCATACTCTTATCCGAAGGGATTTCCTTTCTCATCGGCACGCTGCCGTTTCTCGGGCCGGCGTATGAAGACACCTCCGGCAAAGTGGACATTCACATGCATATTTCGCCAACCACGCTGGGGCTCTCGGTCGGAGTTCTCTTAGTTGTCGGCGTGCTGAGCGGACTGATTCCCGCGCTTCGCGCCTCCCGCCTTGATCCAGTCGAAGCCTTGCGGTACGAATAATCGCTTTTTCGGATCTTCCTCATAATTCCGAGCAGAGAATTTCGCTCAAGATGGATTGTTTCTTGAGTGCGGGAGCTTGCCGCCGCTACTTGTGGGAATTCAGGAGGTCGTGGAAGTAGGCGAGCATTTCCGGGCTGTCCCACTCTTGCGGGCCGACGATTTTTCGGGCGATGCGTCCGCGGCGGTCGATGATGTAGGTCTCGGGATAGATCGCGGTGCCGTACGAGAGGGCGATCTGCTTCGAGGGATCCCGATAGGTGGGAAACGGGATCTTGTGCTCCCGGAGAAAATCTTCGTAGGCGGGAGCGGCCTCATCCACACTGATCCCCAAAACCATTCCACCTTCCGGCGTGATGGCTTGCTGCAGACGGCTGAGCGATGGCGCTTCCTCGACGCACGGCGGGCACCAGGTAGCCCAGAAATTCAGCACAACGACTTTGCCGCGCAGATCAGCCAGGGTGGCCGGCTTGCCATCGAGCGCGAACGAAAAATCGTGAGCGCGCGTTCCAGCGAGACTGGGTTCGCCCTGCCGGTACTGCGGCATGGCAAAGCCTAGCATGAGACCGGCGATGCCAAAAAGCACCAGCCCCGTCAGCAGGTTCCTTCGCAGATTCTTGTTCAAGGGCGTTCCATTCACACCTATAATATCTGCTTTACCGATCCCAGGGCGAACAGAATCTCGCCCTCCACCCGATGAGTTCTCCAGAACTTTCGGCCATCCTCCCTGCGAAGGGTGGAGAAGCGAACGTCGCTCGCGGTGCTGCTGAGTTCGGCAGCGAACGATCGTGAAGAAAAAGGCTCGAACAGTTTTGAGTGCTCGAGCGATTCCAAAGGGGGCCAATGATGAGCCATTCCGCTGACATTCTGATCCACGCGCCGGAGAAGACGGAGACAATTGCCGATCTGGTGCGCAAGATGCTCGTCATGCTGGGCGAGGATCCCAATCGCGAGGGTCTGCGCAAGACGCCGGAACGGTATGAGAAGGCGCTGCGGTACTTGACGAGCGGCAATCGCCAGGACCCCGAGAAACTGCTGAACGGCGCAATGTTCAGCGTGTGTTACGACGAAATGGTGGTGGTCAAGGACATCGAGTTGTTCAGCGTGTGCGAGCATCACCTGCTGCCGTTTTTCGGGAAATGTCACGTGGGCTACATTCCCTCGAAGAAAGTGGTGGGACTGAGCAAAGTCGCCCGGCTGGTGAACCTGTACGCGCGGCGCTTGCAGATTCAGGAACGCCTGACGAGCCAGATCGCGAAGGCAATCCAGGAAGGGTTGAGCCCGGGGGGCGTTGGAGTGATCGTGGAAGCACGGCACCTGTGCATGGTGATGCGCGGCGTGGAGAAGCAGCACTCCTCGGCGGTCACGAGTGCGATGCTGGGTGTGTTCCGTGAGAAAAAGCAGACGCGCGACGAATTTCTTTCCTTGATTCGCAGTCCTCACAGTTGAACGGACAGGATCGTGCTGCCCAGCCCCCGGGCCGGCCGCGGGAATTTCTTCCTTTGCGCAGGTAGGGCACTGTGCTAGCATTTTGACGTCGAAACGAAGAGAGGAAAAAAGCGTGAAGCAGGGCGCGACGCTGCAGGAGGGGGAGAGGGTGAGCGAGGCCAAGGTCGAAGTAATCGAGCAATTCCGCCAGCATCCCAAAGACACAGGGTCACCGGAAGTGCAGATTGCGTTGTTGAGTGAACGAATCAACTATCTGACCTCTCATCTGAAATCCCACGTCAAGGACCACGCCTCGCGGCGCGGGTTGATCATGATGGTCAACAAGCGACGCCGGTTGCTGGACTACCTGAACCGCCGCGACCCGGATCGGTATCGCGAGATTGTGGAACGACTCAGTTTGCGCAAATAGTGCGGGATCCCCGAAAGGGAGAAGTCTCACCTTCCCGGCTTTCCCCGAACAAGCTGATCGTGTCGAAACGCAGAGGAACAGGACCGCGTGGTCTGCGGCCGTTCGCCAGCTCGTTTCCTAACCGCTCGAGCCTTCTTCTCGCCTTCGTTCTCTTCCCGACGCAATCGAGAGTATTTCTCGTATCTGAACCAGGTGCCCCGGCGGACCGGGACACAGAGGATGGATTTGATGCCGCACCAAGTGAGTGTGGAACTAGGCGGGCGTGAGCTGAAATTCGAGACGGGCAAGATTGCCCGGCAAGCCAATGGCGCTGTGGTTGCGCGCTACGGTGATACGGTCGTGCTTTCCACCGCGTGCATGGATTCAAGACCCACCGATAAGGGTTTTCTCCCTCTGACTGTCGATTACCGCGAGTACACCTACTCGGCGGGAAAAATTCCCGGAGGATTCTTCAAGCGTGAGGGACGCCCGTCGGAGAAGGAGATCCTGACCTCTCGGCTGATCGACCGCCCGCTGCGACCGCTCTTTCCGGAAGGCTGGTCGAAGGAAACGCAGATTGTCGCGATGGTGCTTTCCGCGGATAGCGAAAATGATCCGGACGTGATCGGAGTAACGGCGGCTTCCGCAGCGCTCTACTGCTCGAATATCGCGTTCGACAAGCCGATCGCGGCGGTGCGCGTGGGACTGCTGAACGGCCAGTTGGTGGTGAATCCGACCGTCGCGGAGCAGAAGACGAGTTTGCTGAACATCATCATCGCGGGTACGGACGAAGCCATTGTGATGGTGGAAGCGGGATCGCTCGAAGTCTCGGAGGAAACCGTTACCGATGCTCTGGTATTCGGACACGAGCAGGTGCGCCGGATCATCGCGGTGATTCGCGAGCTGCACGCCAAGGTGAATCCGAAGAAAGTGGAAGCCGTGCCGCCGGCATTTGACGAGAAACTTTACAAACAGATTGAGCAGCAGTTCGGGGAGAAGCTCCACGATGCGCTGAACACGGCCAAGCATCCGAAGCTCGAAAGCTATGGGCTCGTGGATGCCGTACATGCGGAAATTCTCGCCACGATTCCAGACGAGGATGAAGACCGCCGCAAACTTGCAGACCGTGCGTTCGAGCGGTTGCGCGAGAAGTATTTCCGCGACGACATTCTGCTGCGCCATCGCCGGCCGGACGAGCGCGCCTTCGACCAGATTCGCAAGATCACGTGCGAAGTTGGCATCCTGCCTCGTGTGCACGGCTCGGCGCTTTTCACCCGCGGCGAGACGCAAGCCCTTGCCACTTTGACGCTGGGCACGAAGGAGGACATGCAGCGGCTCGATTTGCTCTTTGAGGAGGAGGCCTTCAAGCGCTTCATGCTGCATTACAACTTCCCGCCGTTCAGCGTCGGCGAGGTGAAGTTTTTGCGAGGGCCAGGACGCCGCGAGATCGGACACGGCGCGCTTGCCGAACGGTCCATCTTGAATTTGCTGCCGCCGGAAACCGAGTTCCCGTACGCGATGCGGCTTGTCTCCGACATTCTCGAATCGAACGGGTCGTCCTCGATGGCGACCGTGTGCGGCGCCTCGCTGGCCCTGATGGATGCGGGCGTGCCGATGCGGTCGGCTTGCGCCGGGATCGCCATGGGGTTGGTGGTGGAAGGAGAGAAGTACGCAATCCTCACCGACATCGCGGGCGCCGAAGACCACTACGGCGATATGGACTTCAAGGTTGCCGGCACGCGCCAGGGAATCACCGGGTTGCAAATGGATATCAAGGTCGGCGGCGTGAGCATCAACATGATGCGCGAAGCGCTGGCTCAGGCGCGGAAGGCGCGGCTCGAAATCCTCGACACCATGGACCAAACGCTCAGCACGCACCGGCCGGCGATTTCCGCCTACGCGCCGCGTCTGTTCATGCTGACGATTCCCACGGACAAGATCCGCGACCTGATCGGCCCGGGCGGAAAGAAAATCCGTTCGATCATCGAGGCCACGGGCGTGAAGATTGACGTGATGGATGACGGTAAGGTTCACGTCTTCGCCACGAACGGGACGGCCGGCGACGCGGCCTTGCAGATGATCCGCGACGTCACCGCCACCGCCGAAATCGGCAAAACGTATCTCGGCAAGGTGGTGCGGCTGGCGGAATTCGGCGCGTTCGTCGAGATCTTCCCCGGCACCGACGGCCTGCTGCACATCAGCGAAATCGCCGAGCAGCGAATCAAGGCGGTTCGCGACGAACTGAAGGAAGGGGATCAGGTCCTGGTCAAGGTTCTCGCGATTGAGGGGAACAAAATCCGGCTGAGCCGCAAAGCGGTGCTGCGCGATCAGCGTGACAAGCAGAAGCAACCGTCGGCGGACTAGTCGAAGATGACGTTGACCCGTTGATCAGGATCGAAGTAGAGGCAAAACAGCAGGGGAGGCGTGGCGCCTCCCCTTTTTATTTTCTGATGCGGGACCCGTGCAGCGACGTCCTTCCCTCATTGCCCAGCCGTGCTCAAACCAAAGGCAATCAAAACGACGGTTAGAAGTTTAGCTTCAGCGCCAGTTGCATGATGCGGGGATCACGCGAGCTGGTCACTTGGCCGTAAGTTCCGGAGGTCCGAGAAGTCGTGACCCCGTTGAAGTTTGTGTGGTTGAACACATTGATGGCCTCGGCGCGGAATTGCAGCGTCAATCCCTCCAGGATCCGGGTGTTCTTGAAGAGGGAGAGGTCCCATCTCTGCGCGCCCGGTCCGCGCACCGCGCCGCGTGACGCTGTGCCGGGGACGTTTACTCCGGTCGGCACCAACACAAAGGCCGAGGTGTTGAACCACTGAGCGATCGTATGAGGAGCACCGGAATTGGGGTTACCGATTTGATTCGGGCGGCCACCCGCGAAGCTGTTCGGATCGCGCAGACCCAGCCCCGCAGGATCCCTGGCGGCGGTAACCGTCAGGGGCAGGCCGGAGTAGGCATAGATGATGCCGGCGAACTCCCACCCACCCAGGACATGCCCCTCCACGCCTTGCTGGGACCGGAGCCACGGCAATTCGTAGATGAAGTTGACGTTGAAGACGTGCCGCCGGTCAAACTGAGCGGAGCCATACTCGGCAGCAATGTTGTAAGTGTTCTGGGGAGTCCGGAAGTCGCTTTGCGAGGTCGTCAACCCGTGCGAGTAGGTGTAGTTCACCGAAATCTCGGAGATTCCCCGGAAGCGTTTCTGGGCGCTCACCTGAAGCGAATTATAGTTCGAGGTGAAGATTGTCTTGAAAAGGTTGATGGCGTCATAGCCCTTGAAGGGCCGGACAAAATTTAACCGCTGAGTGGGCAGGCCCGCTCCGACCGCTTGTCCCGGGGCAACAATTCCCGCTGCGACTGCGTCGCCCGGGTGAGGCTCGTTGATGTCCACTACACCGATCAAATGGGTTCCAACGTTGCCGTAATAGCCAGTATCGAGGATGATGCCGCCCCAGAGTTGGCGCTGAATGTCTAAACTCCACTGCTGGGTGTACGGCTGGCGCCAGTCCGTAGCGGGCCCGCCCAGAAACGGCGGGAGCAGATTCAGGTTGGGCGCCACGCTGCCCGGATTGTTCAGAGTCGTATTGCTGATGTTGATGTTCTGCACGAAGGGCGGGTTGCTGAATTGAAATTGCTCGATCGAATCGACGGCCGGCGAGTCATAGAAGATTCCGTATCCGGCGCGGATCGAGGTCTTCCCCGTCTTGAACGGATCCCAAGCGAAACCGATGCGGGGCGCGAAGAGTCTGGCGCTTTGGTTGGCCACGGCGTTTCCGAAGGGCGAGTTCTTGCCCCCGATGATGACGCCGTTGAGCGGATCAAACGAACCAGCGGCGGAAGTAATTTGTCCGTTGGCAAAACTGATCGTGGGAGCCTTGGCCGAATTAAATAAGGCAGGGTCGAAGGAGGTCGCCTGGCCGCCGGCGTCGGTCGGCTGGCCGAAAATCGAATACCGGATACCGTACGTCAGAGTCAGGTTCGGCAACAGGCGAAATTCATCCTGTGCAAACAACTCAGTCTGATTCTGCCGAATCTCCGCATGGAAATCCACGGAAGTCTGCGTGAAGCTGGAGACATTCCCGAGCAGAAAATTGGCCCATTCCTGCCGGAAGAGTGCAGTCCCCGCTGGCGCCGGACTGTCGGAGAAGCTGAAACTCCCATTATTCCCAGCAGCATGATTCTCTGATTTTTGGTAACGGTGGTAGGTGAAGCCGAACTTCATGGCATGCCTGCCAAAGATCCACGTGAGGGTATCGAAAAAGTTGTGATTCCTGTTGAAGTCGCGATACGGTCCAAAACCGAAGAGGCCGCTGTTATCGGAGAAATTGAGATCGGGAACCCGCACGATGGTGGATTTGAAGGGCAGGGTGACGGCTGCACCCACGTCCGGCGAGTTCGCCGAGGCACCCAAACCGCTCGGTTCGCTGACTACGGCGCCGTAGGAATAGGCATACCCCGGCTCATTGATCAAGGTCGGAGAAAAGGTCATCGTCGCGCGGATCGTGAAGCTGCGCCCTGGCGAATTCGTGCTGGTGGTGGCCACTCCAGGCAGCGAAGATCCTGTAAACAACCCGCCGGGCTCGATCGTGGGAATGGAGTCGTTGGTGAATCGGCCGAAGAAGCTCAGCTTTGAGTTGAATATATGGTCGATTCGAACGGTCTCCTGCCGATGATTGAAAGTGTTCTGGCCAACGCTCGTCAGCAAGTCAGTGGCCAGGTTCTGCGGCTGAGGTAACTTGGAAAAAATGTCTTTGATGTAGGCCGCGGCCCCCGGATTGATCGCGGCGATTTGAGTGGACTGCGCCGTGCAAGCTCCCGACGGATTCACAGCGGTGCAAACGGGGGTGGGAAACGTTCCTGAGCGTTCCGCGATCGAAGGAACCGTCCCGGAGAACGTGGAAAACGTCTTGATGCGCCGCACCTCTTCCGAGAAAAAGAAAAAGGTCTTCTTCCTGTCAGAATTGTAGTGGCCGGGGATGTACAGGGGTCCGCCAATTGTTCCGCCGAAATCGTTGTAGCGCAGCGGCGGCCGAGCGATCGCATTTCTATTATTGAAGAAATTGTTTCCATTCAGCACATCGTTGCGGAAAAACTCGTAGACGCCTCCATGGAATTTGCTTTCGCCGCTGCGCGTGATCACGCTGATTTCGCCGCTCGAGCTGCGGCCGAACTCCGGATTATACTGGCCCCGGAGAACCTTGAATTCGGCGATCGAATCCACGCTTGGATTGGTGAGCAGCGTGAGATTCGCACCGCGGTCAACGTTGTCGGCGCCGTCGACCGTCCAATTGTTCTGCGTCGGGCGATTTCCGTTGATGGAAACATTGACCTGGTTGGAGAGGCCGGTGAAACTCGTCACGCCGATCTCGATCTGATCGCTCGCAAAGCCGGTCGAGACTCCCGGCATGAGGGCAACCAGTTGGACATAGTTTCTATTGTTCAGCGCTAGCTCGCGGACCTGCGTCCCGCTGATGAGCCCGGCCGCTGTGGGAGTCTGCAGGTCCACCTGCAGGGCATCGGCTTGCACCGTCACCACTTCCTCCTTTGAGCCTACCTCCAGGGTGAAGTTGATGGTCAAGTGGTCGTTGACGTTGAGCTCGACGCCCGAACGGACGGCTTGCTTGAAGCCCGCGAGCTCGGCGGTAACTGAATAATGCCCGATGGGAAGGAGCGCGGCGACGTAGTCGCCCCGGTCGTTGGTCTTCACGGTGCTCACCACAATGCCCTTATCCGTATTGGTCAAGGTGATCGTGGCGCCTGGGGTGACCCGGTTCTGCGCATCCTGCACGGTGCCTACTATCGTCCCGGTGATCTCCTGTGCGTGAGCGAGCGTCGCAAGCACAACGAGCCAAAACACGCACACCAATAAGCCGAGTAAAATATTTCGCTTCATTTCCCACCCCCTGAAGAAAACGTAGGAAGAAATTCGCGGAAAGCGAATGACAGGAAACTCCGAATTCCTTTGCAGGTCACCCCAAGCTCCCACCTCATGCCTGTTGGTACCGGAAACTAGCACCTTAGGGTTGGCCTGTCAATTCAAAGAGCAAAGTGACACAGAAGACAAGTAGACCGTGTGAGCAGAAGTCTAGGAGTTCAACTGGATCATGGCGCAGTACCTCGCAGCGGACTCCGCCCTGTCGCGCCGAGTTCAGTTCGCCCTTGGAAGACGCAGAAAGAGGGAACTTCGACGGACGGAAATCATTCGACGCGTGTGATGCGGGCGCCGACGGAACGGAGCTTTTCTTCGATGCGGGCGTAGCCGCGATCAATGTGGTAGACGCGGTCGATCCATGTGGTATCGCGCGCCACGAGTCCAGCCAGGACCAGCGAAGCGCTGGCGCGCAAGTCTGAGGCAATCACGATCGCGCCGGAAAGTGGTGTCGGGCCTTGCACGACCGCCTGCCGCCCATCCACGGTAATGTTTGCGCCCATGCGGATCATTTCGCTGGCGTGCATATAGCGGTTTTCAAAAATGGTTTCAGTGATGACGGAGGCGCCCTCCGCCTGCGTTGCGAGGGCCATAAACTGCGCCTGCATGTCGGTCGGGAAGCCGGGATATTCCTCCGTGGTGATATCGGCGGCGCGCAAATGTCTGGCAGCGCGGACGCGCAGGGTGGATTCGCCTTCGTCGCGAATCTCCACGCCGCAGGCGATGAGCTTGTTAATGACAGCGGACAGGTGCTTCGGCTCGCAGCCGGTGAGAACGAGTTCGCCCCCAGTAATCGCGCCGGCAATCAGGAATGTCCCCGCTTCGATGCGATCCGGGATGATGGCGTACTTGGTTCCGTGCAGACGGTCCACGCCGCGGATGCGAATGGTCGGTGTCCCGGCGCCTTCAATTTTCGCTCCCATCTGGATCAGTAGCGCTGCGAGGTCGGGAATCTCGGGTTCGAGCGCGGCGTTCGAAAGCACGCTTTCCCCTTCGGCCAGCGCCGCGGCCATCAGGATATTTTCCGTGCCGGTGACGGTGATCTTGTCGAAGTGGATCTCCGCGCCGCGGAGACGTTCGGCACGTGCTTCCACGTAGCCCTGATCCATCGAAATCCGCGCGCCCATTTTTTCGAGCGCCTGAATGTGCAAGTCAATCGGCCGCGCTCCAATGGCGCAGCCGCCGGGAAGAGAGACGCGCGCGTACCCGAACCGCGCGACCAACGGCCCCAGGGTCAGCACGGAAGCGCGCATCGTTTTCACAAGCTCGTAGGGCGCCTCGGCATGCGAAATCGTCTCCGCTTGAATCGTCATGTCCGTGGGAGGCAGGTCCGGGCTTTGCACACTGGCGCGCATGTGCGCGAGCAATTGGGCCATGGTGATGATGTCGCGCACCCGGGGGATATTTTGCAGGTGGACGAGTTCGTTGGTCAGCAGGGCAGCGGCCATCGCAGGCAGAGCAGCATTCTTGGCGCCGCTAATCGGCACCGTACCTTCCAGCGGTTTTCCGCCTTCGATTTGAAATCGCTGCATCTTACCGCCCCGTCCGACGCGTTTTCTTCCGCTGTCCGTGCTCACGGAGGGCTTTACGCAGGTTGCCACCGGCGATTTCCAGCCGTCGGCGAGCCTCGCGTGCGTCCACTTTGGACTTGAGGATGACGAGGGCCACTCGCAAATCGTGTCCCGCCTGACGCAGGGCGTGTTCCGAATCAAACAGGCTCGCGCCGGTGGCCTGCTCCAGGATGCGCAGACATCGGCGGCGTAACTTCTGATTTGTGAGCGCGACGTTGACCATCCAGTTGTCATACACGTAGCCGAGCCGCACCATCGTTGCCGTGGAGAGCATGTTGAGGACCATTTTCTGAGCGGTGCCGGCCTTCAAGCGGGTCGAGCCGATAATGGCCTCTGGGCCCGTATCGGGAGCAATCAGAATTTTGGAGACCCGTCGAATCGGGCCGCGGCGGTGCGCGGTTACGCCAATCGTTGCCGCTCCGCGTTGCCGGGCGTATTTGAGCGCGGCGAGGACGTAGGGCGTCGAACCACTGGTCGCCAATCCCACGACAACGTCTTTCGCTCTGATTCGCCGGGCGGCGAGATCGCGCGCGCCCTTGTCGGCAGCGTCTTCGGCACCCTCGACAGCTTGCGTGAGGGCCTTCGGCCCGCCTGCAATAATCGCTTGTACCATTTCAGGTGGCGTGCCGAAGGTGGGCGGGCATTCGGACGCATCCAGGGCCGCGAGGCGCCCGCTGGTTCCGGCACCCACATAGAAGAGCCGGCCACCGCGTCGCAGCGCCGCGACAATGATGTCCACGGCACGGGCGATGGCCGGAAGCTCGCGCGCCACTGCCGGAGCGACGCACGCCTCCTCCCGATTGAGGACGCGCAGAATCTTCATCGTGGATTGGCGATCCAGGCCGCGCGACCGCGGATTGCGGGCCTCGGTGGGGGACGGGACTGTGCGGCGTTCTATCATTCGCTCGCGATTATAACTGTGCCAATGGTTAGGACTGGGATGGAAAACGAAATTTGGCGAGGAAGGTCGCGAATCTGTTATCTCCTCGCCGATTGCTTCGCAGCAAGCCCCAGCGCCTCAATGACCGCGTCATGCAGGGCAGGGCGCACCTGGCGGATTTTGTCATTGGCGGCTGACGGGTAGACACGATTGGTCAGCAGAATCACGAAGAGGTCCTTTTCCGGATCAATCCAGAGTGACGTTCCCGTGTAGCCGTTGTGGCCGTAGCTGCGATTCGAAAAATAGCGGCCGGAGGAAGAGGGCTCCGTCGGGGCGTCCCAGCCGAGTGTCCGCGCCGAACTGCCGACAACCTGCCGTTCGGTCAATTGCTGGGTGGAGGAGAGCGAGAGAAACCGATGATGCGCGTAGATTCCGCCATCGAGGAACATCTGGGCGAAGGCCGCCAAATCGCTTGCAGTGGAGAACAAGCCGGCATGCCCCGCCACGCCGCCCATAGCCCAGGCATTTGAGTCGTCAACCTCACCCTGCAACTGGCGCTTGCGAAATGCCGAATCGTCCTCTGTCGGCGCAATTTGATCACGAAGCTTCTTGGGCGGGTTGAACGCGGTGTGACTCATCCCCATTGGTTCGAGAATCTGTTGCCGGGCGAATTCGTCGAGTGGCCGGCCGGTGAGGCGTTCCACGATTTCTCCCAGGAGGATGAAGCAGAGATCGGAATACTCGACCTTGGTCCCCGGCTCGGAGACGAGCGGCTCGGCGAAAATGCGCGCAAGGATTTCGCGCTGGCCCTTCGTCTGCTCGTAGTACTTCCTGTGCGCGGGCAGGCCGGAGGTGTGAAGCAGCAGTTCGCGCACGGTGACTTTCTTCCGCCACTCCGGATTGGGCCCGGCGGCCCATTCGGGCAGGATACGATCGAGCGGAGCGTCGAGATTCAGCTTTCCGGCAGCCGCAAGCATCATGATCGACGTGGCGGTGGCGACGGGCTTCGTCAGGGATGCGACGTCATAGATCGTGTCTACGCCGACGGCGGGCGAATTGGCGTCGTAGGTCAGTTTGCCGAAGGGATGAATGACAAGTTGATCGTGCAGGCCGACGGCCAAGACGCCTCCGGGGAAAGCGTGGTCGCTAACGGCGCGATCGAGAATTCCAAAGGCGGGCTTCAACTTTTCGGCGAGCGGCGCGGGGGCGGGCTCGAGCGTCATTGGATTGGCTGCGGCGCGCAGCCCGTCACCGAGTTTCGCGATGCCCGGCAATGTGACAGGAATTCTTCCGCCGATTGACACCTGGCCGAAAAGAGCGCGTCCCACGGCACGTTGGGCGACATCGTTGGTGCTGAACTCGGCGAGCCAGATCGGCGCGGCAGGGAAGCGCTCGACCAGATACGGACTGCCAAAGCACGCCACGACGACAGGCTTGCCGACGCTGAGGAGTTCATTGACCAGAGCGGCTTCGTTGTCCGGCAAACCGACCGTGCCCTTGCGGTCCGCCACGCGCACAATGAGGGCGGCAATGATCAGGTCATAACTGCTGGGCGGAGGCAGCTTGACCGTCTCGACTTTTACGAAGCGGGTGTCCGTGCGGACCACCTCGAGCGAATCCACGCGCCAGCGGATCTCGTTCTCGAAAGCGTAAGCGGGGAAAGGGTCGGAATCTCCGGCGATAGCTACGAGGAGGACGCGCAGAGGCTTGGTCGCGTCGAGCGGAAGCAGATGCGCCTGATCGCGCAGCAGCGTCACGCCGCGATCGGCGATGTCCTGCGCTTGCGCGGCAAATTCCGGGCGGCCAAATTTTTCATTCAGGCGCGCGACATCCACAAATCGATTCTTGTCGAGCCCGACCCGCGCCTTGGCGATCAAGATGCGCCGGACGGCGTCGTCAATGCGCGACATCGGAATACGACCGGAGCTCACCGCCGCATCGAGGGCCGCGAGGGCTGCTTCCGGGGCCGGCGGCATGAGCAGCATGTCGGAACCGGCGAGAATGGAGCGCACCGCCGCTTCACCGGGCGGATAAAGCGCCGTGACGCCGGCCATATCGAGCGCGTCGGTGACGAGCAGGCCTTCGAAGCCGAGCTGGTCGCGCAGCAGCCCGGTCGAGATTCTCGGCGAAAGCGTCGCGGGAAGGGATGTGTCGGGCTCGAGCGCGGTGACAGCGAGATGGCCGGTCATGATCGACGCGACGCCGGCATCAATCGCCGCGCGGAAGGGCACCAGCTCGACGCTTTCGAGACGCGCCTGATCGGCCGAGACGACCGGAAGGACGAGATGCGAATCCGTGTTGACGTCACCGTGTCCGGGGAAATGCTTGGCCGTAGCCAGCGCGCCGTTTTCCTGGACGCCGCGAACGTACGTGGCGACAAATTCAGCGACGCGCTTCGGATCCTCGCCGAACGAGCGGATATTGATGATGGGGTTGTCGGGATTGATGTTGACATCCGAATCCGGCGCGAAAATAAACTGCACGCCCACCGCGCGCGCCTCGAGCGCGGTGACTTTGCCCATGGTGTAGGCATCTTGGGGGTTGCCGGCGGCGGCGACAGCCATGGCCGAGGGGAACGCGGTGCCTTCGTCGATGCGCATCGCCGTGCCTGATTCGAAATCGGCGCCGACGAGCAGGGGAATCTTCGCGTGCTGCTGCAACTGATTCGCGAGGACGGCAGTAGGGTACGCCTGGCTGCGAATGATTCCGAGCGGCCACCGCTCGGTTCCGACGATGAATCCGCCGACATGATTCTCTTCCACCTGATGCATCAAGTTCTTGTATTCGGGGCTCGCGGTCGAAGTGAATTCGCCGAAATAGTAGATCATCAGGAGCTGTCCCAGCTTTTCCTGGAGGGACATTTTTTTCAGGGTTTTTTCAACCCACTTCGCCACGGAGGGGGGCCGGCGCTGTTTTGAGGCAGTTTTCTGTGTGCGTCCGGCGGGTGTCATGAGAAGCAGAAAAGTCAGCAAGAGAAGCCAGGGCTCACGCATCATCGAGGTTCACGGCATCCCATGTTGACGCGTGCATGTCGCGGCTGTATATAGCACACGGGTCCGCGCGACACAACCGAGCCAAATCAAAGTATAACCACAGATGAACGTAGAATAACACCGATGAAAACGAACGATTGCACAAGCCGAGGCCTGCCGTTCTTCTTACTGATACCAGTAGTTGTCGGAGTTTGGCTGTCGCTGGTTCCGTCTGCGATTCGCGCGCAGGAGGCGCCGTCGGCGCTTGCTTCGACGCTCGACCCCATCGTGAACGATGCGGTGGCGAAGGACGAAATTCCGGGAGCGGTGCTCGTAGTAGGGCATCGGGGCCGGATTATTTACCGCAAGGCTTATGGTGCACGCGCGCTGATTCCGAAACGTGACCTGATGACGGCGGACACCATTTTTGATCTCGCGTCGCTCACGAAGTTGATCGCAACCACTCCCGCGGTGATGAAGCTCGTCGAGCAGGGCAAGCTCCGGCTCAACGATCCGGTGTCACGAAACATCCCGGAGTTCGGCGCGAACGGCAAGGATCAGATTACGGTGCGCCAAATCCTCACGCACACCTCGGGCCTGCGGCCCGACCCTCCCGCCGACGAAGCGCCCATCGGCATCGAAGCGATGCTCAAGATCATCTACGATGAAAGACCGATCGCGCCGCCGGGGATGCGCTTCATCTACAGCGATACCGGATTTATCGTGCTGGGCGAGCTTGTGCGCCGCGTTAGCGGAATGTCTCTCGACGAATTTGCCGCCCGGTTTGTTTTCAGGCCCCTCGGCATGACCCATACGCGGTTTCTGCCTCCGGCAGCGTGGTTGCCGAGGATTGCGCCGACGGAGGAGATCGATCTGCCGGAGGGCGCGAAGGCGGGCTCAGGCCGCGGCCGAATTCTGCGGGGAGTGGTTCACGACCTCCGCGCGCGGGCGATGGGCGGGGTTGCCGGACATGCGGGGCTCTTTTCGACCGCTGACGATTTGGCGATCTTTTGCCGGATGATGCTCGACGAAGGGCGAATCCCAGCGGGCACGGGGGCTGCGGCAGGACAGCGGGTCTTGGCGGCAGCGACCGTTCACGAAATGACTACGCCGCAGACGCCGCCGTGGAGCCCGTCGCTGCGCGGCCTTGGTTGGGACATTGACACGGCCTTTTCAGCGCCGCGCGGGGAACTGTTTCCACTCGGCTCGTACGGCCACACCGGGTTCACGGGGACTTCGATTTGGATCGATCCGGCGAGCCAGACGTTCGTTATCCTGCTTGCGAACGCCGTGCATCCCTACGGCCGGCCTGTGATCTCGAGCTTGCGCTCGAGGGTGGCGACGGCGGTTGCGGCAGCGCTGAATGCCGGCAGTCGCACTGATGCGACATCGGCGCTGCAGAGAAGCGCCGGCGCGGCGGGCCGGCCGTACGACGCGGCGGGAGTATACAAACGCAACGAACAGACAAAGACGGGAATCGACGTCCTCGAAGAGGAAAAGTTCGCACCGCTGCGCGGCAAACGCGTGGGACTGATCACGAATCAGACGGGCATAGATACCGCGGGGAGAAGAACGATTGACGTGCTGGCGAAGGCCGAGGGCCTGAAGCTGGCGGCAATTTTCAGCCCGGAACACGGAATCGCCGGGCGCGAGGACGAGCAGGTAGCCTCGACGACGGACGAAGCCACCGGCCTGCCGATTTACAGCCTGTATAACGATACGCGCCGGCCGACGGAAACAATGCTGCGCGACATCGATGCGCTCGTCTTCGACATTCAAGATGCGGGCGTGCGCTTCTACACGTATGTCACGACAATGGGGTTTGCGATGGAGGCGGCAGCGGGTCACAACATTCCGTTCTACGTTCTCGACCGGCCGAATCCACTCGGCGGGGAATTGATCGAAGGACCGATGCTCGATCGAGATCGCTCTTCCTTCGTCGGCTATTTTCCGATGCCGATACGCTACGCGATGACGATGGGGGAGCTGGCGCAAATGTTCAACGCGGAAAACAAGATCGGCGCGGATTTGCACGTGATCGCGATGAAGGATTGGCATCGCGGCGATACGTTCGAAGAGACCGGGCTAACCTGGATACCGCCGTCGCCCAACCTGCGTTCACTCGATGCGGCGCTGGTGTATCCGGGGATCGAGATTTTGCAGGCGGCGGGCATCTCCGTCGGCCGCGGCACGGATACTCCATTTGAGCTATTCGGCGCGCCGTGGATGAGCGGCGCGGAACTCGCGCGCGAACTGAATAGCCGTTTTATTCCGGGCGTGCGGTTTGTGGCGACGCGGTTTACGCCGAGCGTGGGCCTGTACGACAACGAATTGTGCGAAGGCATTGCGATTGTCATCACCGACCGCGCGTCGCTCAACTCGATGCTGATGGGACTGGAGATTGCAGCGGCGCTCGAGAAGTTGTATCCGAAGCAATTTGCGCTCGGAAACATTGCCGGATTGGTTGGTTCGAAAGCGACAGTCGAGCGTTTGAAGAATGGCGACGCTCCGACGCGGATCGTGAACGATTGGGCGGAGGACCTCGATGCGTTTCGCAAGATTCGCGCGAAGTACTTGATCTATCCCGATTGAGCAGCGGCGAGCCGCGGCGCTCAGAATGTCACGCGGCTACGATAAAGATTCATGAATCGTGATGCTAACGAGCGTGTATTTGCCTGCCCCAGCGGCGGTAGAAGACGAGGCCGAGGAGGATGAGAACGAGGCCGATGGTGCAGCGCCACGGGCGGTCGAGCCAGATGTTCACGGTGAGCGCCAGCGCGCCGATCACGAACAGCGCCGGGACGACGGGGTATCCCCAGGTGCGATAGGGGCGCGGGAGATTTGGCTCTTTGTAGCGCAGCCAAAAAACAGACGCCGTCGCGAGGCCGTAAAAGATCCAGCCTGCAAAAATAAAGAGGGAATACAAGTCTTCGAACGTTCCCGTGAGCGCGAGCGCGCTGGCAAGGCAACCTTGGAAGATCAGGGCGTTCATGGGCACGCGGTATTTCGGGTGCACAGTAGCGAGCGAGCGGAAGAACAATCGATCGCGGGCCATGGCGTAATCCACGCGCGCCCCGCTCAGGATGGAGGAATTCAGTGTCCCCAACGCGCACACGATCATCGCCAGGGTCAGCCATGACGCCGAGCCGTGCCCCGTGACTTTTTCGATCACGTCGGAGGCAATGTGCGGGGATGCGGCTACATCGGCGAAAGGCATCACATAGAAGCTAGCCGCCGTCATCACCAGATAGAGCCCGCCGACCGTAGCCACGCCGCCGATCAGCGCCCGCGGGATATTTTTCTGCGGATTCATCACCTCGGAGCCAACCAGATTGACGTTGCTCCAGCCGTCATAAGCCCATAGCGCGCCGACAAGCGCGGCCAGAAATCCCGCGAACGTGGCGGTGCCGGTGCTGAACAGCGGATGAAAACTGGCTGCGCTGCCGTGTCCGAGCGCGAATCCCAGCGCCACGACGGCCAGCACGGCGGCAATCTTGATGAGCGTCAAGGCGACCTGCACTCGCCCACCCAAGCGCACGCCCAGGCAATTCAAGAATGTGATGGCCGCAATCGCGAGAACCGCGAGCGGCTGGGCCCAGGTAAACACAAAAGTGTAAGGCCGACTGCCGAAGGGAAGCGCGATGTGCCAGACGAAAATCGGCGCCGCCACTCCCGGCACGAGAAAGCCCCAGAAGCGCAGCAAGCCCGCGGCAATGGTGGCGACCGAAGTGGGACGTCCGAGAATCGAGTGCATCCAGCCGAACAGGTAGCCCCACGCCGGGCTGTAGGCGCGGCTCATGTAGGCATACTCACCGCCGGCCTCCGGCAGCGAAGCGCCGAGTTCCGCGTAAGTCAGAGCGCCGAACAAGGAGAGCGCGCCGCCAACGATCCAGACGGCGAAAACGAGACCGATGGAACCGGCGCTTCGCGCCATGTCGGCCGGCACGATGAAAATGCCGGTGCCAATCATCGTGCCCACCACGATTGCCGCCGCGGCCCAGCCGCCCAGCCCGCGAACGAGTTCGAGAGGTTTGCTGCTCATGCGATTCGCTAAATCCTCAGTGCTGCAAAGCCACGGGCTTCGATCAGCGAGTGGAAGTATGCGACGACTTTCACTTGCGCTGAGAAGGGCATGGCGCCAGACCTGTCCGGATGAAGCCAGTCGCTACACTGAATCAGTGTTCTTCGGAGCTCATCTGTGATTCCGTCGTCCGCGGCCGGGCAATCTCACTCACAGCCGAGCCGATGGCGAATGTCACCACAGTTCCCACCAGAACGTACCAAGTCCAGGCAAGCGGCGTCAGGAATTTCACGGCCACCAGGGTTGCCAGACCCGCCAGCATCCCCACGGTTGCGCCGGTCGCGTTTGCGCGCCGGTTGAAGATGCCGAGAAGAAAAAGTCCGAGGAGGCTGCCGTAGGTGATGGATGCGATGGTCAGTCCCGCCTCGAGCACCGGGCCCCAATGAATCATACCGAACAATCCCAAGATGACTCCCCAGAAAAGCGTGATGCGCCGCGAGAGGCGCAGCAAATGCGACTGGTCGGTTTGCGCGCCGCGAAGCTGGGCGAAGTCCATGATGCTGGAGGAAGCCAGCGAATTCAGCGAGCCGCTCGCGTTGGACATCGCCATCGCGAAGATGGCAGCCAGCACCAGTCCCGCAAGGCCCACAGGCATATCGCGGACGATAAATTCGGGGAAAATGCGATCCGGGTCGCCGGCGGGAAGCGGCAAAGAGAAGTGCTGCCGATAGACGAAGAGCATCACGCCAATCAGCAGGAACAGCGTGAACTGCACGAAAATGATCACGCCGCTCGCGAGCAGGGCCGTCTTGCTGTCGCGCTCGTTGCGCGCCGCCAGCAGCCGCTGCACCATCGTCTGATCGGTGCCGTGGCTCGCCATGGTGAGGAAGGTGCCACCGATGACGCCGGCCCAGAAGGTGTAGCTTTGCGTGAGGCTGAAGGAAAAATTGAAGACCGTGAGTTTGCCGCCGGCAGCGGCCGCCGCCTGCGTCACGCCCGCCCAGCCATGCGGAATCTTGTGCAGTAAGAGAAAGAACGCCGCGACGGAGCCGGTAATGTAGAGCGCGAGCTGCATCACGTCGGTCCAGATGACCGCCTTCATGCCGCCTTCAAACGTGTAGAAAAGCGTGAGCAGGGTGATGACGGCGACGGAAATGCGGTCGCCGGTGCCGAAGGCAACGCTGACGACTTTTCCGATGGCCGAGATGCGCACGCCTTCGGCGAGCGCGCGGGTAGCCAGGAAAATCGTGGCGGCGAAGGATTTCATGCGCGCCCCAAATCTTTTTTCAATCAACTGATAAGCTGTGTAAAATTCACCGCGAAAGTATTGCGGGATGAAGACCAAGCAGAGAATAACGCGGGCGACCAAATAGCCCATGACGAGTTGCAGGAATTCGAGGTTGCCGGCAAAGGCGATGCCGGGGGTGCTGATAATCGTGAGCGTGGAGGTTTCAGTGGCGACAATCGAGCAGGCGAGCGCCCACCACGGCGCGGTTCGCCCGCCAAGGAAGTAGTCGCGGAGATTCTGCTGGTCGCGGCGAAAACGAGCGCCAAACAGAGTGACGCCGGCAAGGTAGAGAACCAAGATGGCGGAATCTATGGGATGGATGTGCATCGCCGCAGGCTCGCGCAGTCCGCGCGATGCTAACCGCGTGTTTCAGGCGCTGTCAAGCAAGCCACACAGCTCAGCCGGCGCGGGTACAGACGCAGCGTGGTGCACGAGCGGCGACGCATGAACTACTTTCTGGGACTCGATGGTGGCGGAACGAAGACCGAATGCGTGCTGATGGACGCGGAGGGCCACATTCTCGCCGAATCCCGAGCGGGCGCATCCAATCCGTTACGCATCGGCTTCGCAAAGGCTTTTGTTGCCCTCAGCGAGGCGACGGGGCGAGCCCTGATCGAAGGCCACCTGGCTGCCAATCAAATAGCGGGGATTTGCGCTGGCCTTGCCGGCGCGGGTCGCGCGGACGTCGTGCAGGGCGTGAAAGAGTTTCTTCAGTCTGCTTTCCCGCAGGCCGCCGTGCGCGTCACGACCGACTTGGAAATTGCGCTCGAAGCCGCGGTGGGAATGGACGAGGGAGTTGTCCTCATCGCAGGCACGGGCTCGGCTGCGTTTGGCCGCAACGCGGCGGGCAAAACGGCGAGGGCGGGGGGCGAGGGCCCCGAAAAGGGAGATGAGGGAAGCGCGTACGACATCGGGCGGCGCGCCCTGGAGGCAGTTAATCGGTGGAGGAGCGGGACAGGTCCCGCCACACAAATCACCGACCGGGTGCTCGACGCACTTGGAATGCAGGATTGGGGTGCGATCACTTTGCGCATTGCGGAAGCCCCGGATGAAGTGTATCCAAGACTTTATCCGCTGGTGGTGAACGCCGCGGAGGCGGGCGATGAGCCGGCGCGAGAAATTCTGACTGAAGCGGCCGCGGAGCTGGGTGAAATTGCCGCGGCGGTCGTCGGCACATTGCGGCTGGGCGAAAAAGCATTCGTGCTGGCAAAGATCGGCGGTGTGTTTGGGCACAGCTCCTTGCTGGATGCGACCGTAGATGCGCAAATTACTCGGATCGCGCCGCGAGCCCGAATCGAGCAGCTCCGCGATTCGCCGGCGCGAGGGGCAGCCGAGATTGCCCGGCGGCTTGTGTCTTCTGGCTAACGCTTTCGTTACCGAGGGGACGTGAATCAGGTCGATGGGGCCAAGTAGGGATAGAATAGGTACATGTTTCGGCACCTAAAGGTGTTCTTCGTTCTGGGAGGGGTGGTCTTCGTCGTCTATCTTATCTACTCGAGTTCTCAGCAAGGCAAGTTCAAGTACAAGGTCTGCATCGAGTTTCACGGGCAGAGCCGCTGTGCCATCGCGGCAGGGCAAACGCCCAACGATGCGATACGTTCTGCCCATGGAATCAACTGCTCGGCCTTGGCGAGCGGCCGCGACGAAGAGATGGCCTGCGAGGACACCACTGCGTCGAGTGTCGAACAGATTTCCGGGAAGTGACGCGCTCGCTAAGCTAGCGGCCCTGAGCCGGGCGGACCGGCGCGCGTGACTCCGCAGAACTCTCTCGCTTGATCATCCGACGTTTGCGCGGATGTGTTCCGAGCCTGCCTCTCAACGGCGGACAAATGGCTCCGGAGCAGGCGTGCCAAGCATCCGCAGGTAGGTCATCAACTGGGCGCGGTGATGGACTTCGTGCTCGTTCATGCCAAACAAGATGACGGACACCTTGCGCTGAAATCCCAGACCGGGATGCACGCGCTCTTCGTCAAATCGAGCGAGCGGAAATGCTTCAACCGCCGCGAGGGTTTCCCGGTGCACGCGCTCGATATTCTTTAGCTCCTCGGCGAGCGTCGCCGGCGCGCCGAGCACGGCGGACAGGCCGTGGGGGATGCGCGCCTCGTAGTAGGCGAAATTCCCTTCGAGAGCCACCCGCCGCACGCCTTCTTCCGACACCCAAAGATGCCGGAGCATTTCGCCGATGCTCAAGGCGCCAGATTCCGGCTTCCAGTCGAGCTGTTCGTGGCGCAGCAGCAAGAACACTTGTTCACTGCGGCGTCGGATGGCTTCCTTTTGCTTTAAGAAAAATTCCTTGAGATCCATGGAGGAATTATACCGCTGTGTGGCAACCGCGCGGCTCTCGGAATCAACAGGTCACGAAGCATGGCGACTTGGGGACAAGAACAAATCGGGCGACGGGGCGTTGACAGCTTCGCACGCCACGCATAGCATCATTTCGATAGATGATCTTTCCGTGCTCAACTCAGGCGGCATCCATATGACGACACCCGAACGTCGCAGGCATACGCGTTTTGCCTGTGCTACGGATTTGGAGATCGACTGGGGCTCCGAGATACTTCGAGCATCCGTCCGTGACATCAGCCTGTCGGGGATGTTCGTGGCTACGCCTGCACCTCTCTGGATTCGCGCGGAGTTTACCGCCCGTATCCTCTTGCCGGTGGTTTTGCCGGTCGAGTGCATCGTACGCCGGGTCGAGCCGGGGCGGGGGATGGCCGTGGAGTTCAAGGATCTCACTGACGCAACGCGCAACTCGATCGACGAATGGCTGAGAAAGCTTGCGGAGGGATGACGCGTTGCCTCAATTGCGGCGCCGAGCGGACGGCCGATCAATGTGATGCTTGCGGACTCGCTCCGCCGGCAGCGGAACTGCTGCTGCGGCGAAAGCTTTGGAACCGCATCGCCATTTTCGTCCTCGCGTCGCTCGGATTCCTAGTCTCCGTGAGTTGGTATCCTCCGCTTGACCTGGATGGAATCTTCGTTTTTATCGGGTTCCTGTTCTTCTTCACGCTGGGGCTGGCTGTTTGGGTGGAACGCAGGGCAGCACGCCACATGGAACTCGAAGCCATGAAGAGAATTTTCTATGGACTGGTGCCGGTGCCGCTGCTGCTGGCAGCGCTGCTGTTCCTCAACGGCAGCTTGGATCGCACGCCGCCGCAGCATTGCGGCGCGCGCGTAGTGGGAAAATTTGCCATCTCCGCGCCGCTGCCTATTCGGCGGCTGGTGGTCACTTCGTGGCGCGATGGCCGGCGGGTTGAGCGCGTGCCCGTGGAGCGCGACGATTTTCAGCGGTTTCGTTCCGGCGATGCCATTGTCGTAAAAGTCGAGGGGGGACTGGTCGGGATCCCCTGGGTGTACGGCGTCTATCGTCCCTGACAGACCCAACGGGCGCTCTACATCCCCGAGTACGTTTGACGGCGCACAAACTGGCCTGAACCGGCCTTGCCGACGAACCGGCCATTTTCGATGACCATGCGCCCGCGCGAGAGCACTGCTTTCGTCACGCCCTTCACCGGGATCCCCTCGAACATGGAATAATCCACGCGCATGTGGTGCGTCTTCGCGCTGATTACCTGCTCCTCGTTCGGATCGAAGAGAATCAGGTCCGCGTCGGAGCCGACCGCGATGGCGCCCTTGCGCGGGTGGAGGCCGAAGAGTTTGGCGGGGGCAGTGGAGACAAGCTGCACGAAGCGGTTCACCGAGAAACGCTTGCCGTGGACGCCGCCGCTGTAAATCAGGCTCAGCCGGTGCTCGATCCCCGGGCCGCCGTTCGGAATCTTTGTGAAATCGTCCTTGCCGAGTTCCTTCTGGTCCTTGTAACAGAAAGGGCAGTGGTCGGTTGAGACGGCCTGCAGATCGTCCTTGGCGAGGCCCTGCCACAATTTCTCCTGATGCCATTTTTCGCGGAGCGGGGGCGTGAAGACATACTTCGCCGCTTCGAAGCCGGGCGCGTCCATGTTCTCGAGCGAGAGGTAGAGATATTGCGGGCAAGTCTCGGCGTAGGCGGGAAGGCCACGGTCGCGCGCCTCGCGCACTTTTTCGAGCGCTTCGTTGCAGGAAAGATGCACGATATAAACCGGCGCGCCTGCCATTTCGGCAAGCGCAATCGCGCGGCCCGTGGCTTCGCCTTCGGCGGTGGTGGGTCGAGTCAAGGCGTGGTATTTCGGCGCGCGTTTGCCTTCCGCGAGTGCACGCTGCACGAGCACGTCAATCGCGCCGCCGTTTTCCGCGTGCATGCAGATGAGAGCGCCGTGCTTCGCCGCCTCGGACATCGCCCTAAAGATGGTCGCGTCGTCGAGCATGAACACGCCCGGGTAAGCCATGAACAGCTTGAAGCTTGAAACGCCTTCGCGAACCAGTGCGCCCATTTCCTCGAGTTGGCTCGAGCCCAGGTCAGTGATGATGCAGTGGAAAGCGAAATCAATCGCCGCCTTACCTTCCGCCTTTTTGCGCCAAGTCTCGAAGGCCTGCCGCAGCGATTGACCTTTGTATTGGATTGCGAAGTCCACCAGCGTCGTCGTTCCGCCATACGCGGCGGCGATGGTGCCGGATTCGAAATCGTCGGCGCTGGTGGTGCCGCCGAAGGGCATGTCGAGATGCGTGTGCGCATCAATGCCGCCGGGCATCACGTAGGTTCCGCGCGCGTCCAGCACCTTGCGGGCGCCCTCGATGGGCAAATCCCTCGCGAGGGCGACAATGCTGTCGCCGGTGATGCCGACATCGCTCGCGTATGTGTCGCCCGCCGTGACTACCGTGCCGTTCTTGATGACCGTATCGAAGCGCATCCGTTCCTCCCGGATTCCGGTGTGCAGGGCATCTTAGGCCACTCGACAAAGGCGCGGCAAGCCGTTCCCGCATCAGTTTTCGCAGGGCGCTCGGGCGCCGGAGCCTGCGCGAGCCGACTGAGCAACGCGGCGGCAAAAGGATTGACGACTGCGGCTGGAGCCGGTGCTAGAATCGGCGGAGTCAAAGGCCCGCAGATGCCCGGTGGGAACATTCGTCCACCGGGTTGCGCATTTCAGGAGGTATTGCGCCGCTCGGCATTGCTGGGGCGGGGTCTGCGAAGGAAATCACAAGCCTCGTGAAGCAGGAGGAACCATGGCCCTGCGTGAGACTGCACCGAAACTAACGGCTGAACAATACGAGCAGAATTTTGCCGACATCGTCGCGCCGATGTCGCCGCGCCAGGCGGCGATCGAAGCCGCGCGGTGTCTTTTCTGTTTCGACGCGCCCTGCACGATGGCTTGCCCCACTCACATTGATGTTCCCGCCTTCATCAAGAAAATCTCGACTGGGAACCTGCGCGGATCGGCTCGAGTAATTCTCGAAGCCAACGTGCTGGGCGAAAGCTGTGGCCGCGTGTGTCCCACCGAGGTGCTGTGCGAAGGCGCCTGCGTGATGCATGAAAAGGGCGAGGAGGCGATTGAGATCGGGCGGTTGCAGCGCTACTCGGTTGACTACGTGCTCGAACACAACGTCCGGCTGTTCCATGCAGGGGCACCGAACGGCAAACGAGTCGCGTGCATTGGCTCGGGGCCGGCGTCGCTTGCGTGCGCGGCGGAACTGGCCAAGCACGGATACGCCGTCACCATCTTCGATAAGAACGAGATGGCCGGGGGACTCAATACCTACGGGATCGCGGCGTACAAAACGCGCGCGAAGGA
This sequence comes from Terriglobia bacterium, assembly GCA_041496565.1. Lineage (GTDB taxonomy): Bacteria > Acidobacteriota > Terriglobia > Acidiferrales > UBA7541 > JBGPTK01. Next base: position 30,932 of record JBGQEW010000002.1, read on the forward strand.
TTCGCTGCGAGAAGTCGAGATGGTGCGCTCGCTCGGCGTGAATTTCCGGCAGAAGACGCAGGTGGGCCGCGACATTTCCTTCGCCGAGCTTGAGAAACAATTCGACGTCATCTTTATTGGCCTGGGGCTGGGCGAGACGTGGGACCTCGAGCTGCCGGGCGAGAAATTGCACGGGGTGTGCGGCGCGATTGAGTTTATCGAGCAAACGAAAGTGCAGCCGTTCAGCGAGGTTTCCATCGGACGGCGGATTGCCTGCATCGGGGCAGGGAACACGGCGATCGACGTCGTGACGGCGGCGAAGAGGCTGGGCGCGGAGTCCGTGCATTTGTTGTATCGCCGCGGCGAGCGGGAAATGTCGGCATTCCGCTACGAATACAAACTGGCCCAATTCGATGGCGTGACGTTTCACTGGTACACGCAGCCGGTGCGCGTGATCGGAAAGGACGGCTCCGTTGCGGGACTCGAATGCGTGCGCACGCGGCCGGTGGATTCCGAAGGGCGCAGCCGGCGTCCGCCCGAGCCGGTGCCGGGGAGTGAATTCATACTGGATGTGGACATGGTCGTGGGGGCGATTGGGCAGAAGCCGGTGACGGCGATCCTCAGCGGAGTGCGCGGGATTGAGCTGCGCAAGAACAGCACGGTCGTCGTCAACGAGCGGCATCAAACTGGGAATCCGAAATATTTTGCGGGCGGCGATTGCGCGAACGGCGGCAAGGAAGTCGTGGACGCGGTGGCCGAAGGCATGGCCGCCGCGCGCGGCATAGACGCATTGCTCGGCTCGCCGCGGGGAGCGCACTGAATTCCCGTGCGCGTGCCAGATGCGTTGAGCGAGCGATTTCCGTTTCTCGATGTGCTGGAGGACGAGTGGGAACCGGTCTCGAAGTGGGCGACGGTGGCGTGGTTGGCCTTGTACGCGAACTTCCTCTGGCAAGCGGCGCGAGGGCACGGCGTCCTGCTAATGATCGATCTGGTGTTTGTGCCGGTCCACGAGGGCGGGCACCTGCTCTTCCAAGGGTTTGGCGAGTGGCTGCATGTCGCGGGCGGAACTCTGCTGCAATTGTTTGCGCCCTTCGCTCTGGCCGTCTATTTCGCGTTTCGCCGCCAGGTTCAGGGCACGGCGTTTTGCGCGTTCTTTTTCTTCGAGCAGTTTCTTCCCATCGCAACGTACATGGCGGACGCCCGTTCGCAGGAATTGCCGCTGCTCACGGTCGGCAACCCCGAATTCGTCGAGCACGACTGGTTTGTGATGTTTTCGAGGCTGGGAGTTTTGCAACACGATACGGCAATCGCCGGCTTCGTGCGAATGCTGGGATGGCTGGGGATGCTCGGGACGGTGGCATGGCTGGCCTGGCGCGGTCGAGCGAGCTGGAAAACTTGAAACCACGGATGAACATGGATCGAGCGGCCTTGCAATCGACACGAGTCACGAAGAACGAATCACGAGCCGCGGAGGTGGTGTATGGCTGATCTGCGCGTGAAGTTTTGCGGCATTGAATCACTGAATCCTTTTTGGCTGGCCTCGGGGCCGCCGACGAATACGGGCGGACAGGTCATGCGCGCCTTCGACGCCGGATGGGGCGGCGCGGTGTGGAAGACGATTGGCGAGCCCATTCAGAACACGTCATCGAGGTACGGCGCGATTGACTTGAACGGCGTGAAAATCATGGGGTTCAACAACATTGAGCTGATCAGCGACCGTCCCATCAACGTCAACCTGCGCGAGATCGCCGAGGTGAAAAAGCGCTACCCGAAGCATCTTGTGATCGCGTCGCTGATGGTCGAGTCGAAACGAGAAGTGTGGCACGACATCGTTCACCGCGCCGAAGATGCTGGCTCGGACGCGCTGGAGCTGAACTTCGGCTGCCCGCATGGGATGAGCGAGCGCGGGATGGGCGCGGCGGTGGGGCAGGTGCCTGAATATACGGAGATGATCACTGCGTGGGCAAAAGAGGCGGCGCGAACGCCGGTGATCTCAAAGCTCACGCCCAACGTGACCGACATTGCTCACATTGCGGTCGCGGCCGAGCGAGGGGGCGCCGATGCCGTGAGCCTGATTAATACGATCAATTCGCTGATGGGAGTGAACCTCGACACATTCGCGCCAACTCCCATGGTCGCGGGCAAGTCGTCGCATGGCGGCTACTGCGGCCCGGCGGTGAAGCCGATTGCCCTGCACCTGGTCGCGAGCGTGGCGAAGAAAGTGAAAATTCCGATTGTCGGCATCGGCGGCATCGGGAACTGGATCGACGCGGCCGAGCACATCGCGCTCGGCTCCAGTTGCGTGCAGGTCTGCACCGCGGCGATGCACTATGGATTTCGTATCGTCGAAGACATGATTGACGGGCTCACCGCGTACATGGACGACCACGGCTTCCGCAACATCGAGGATTTTCGCGGGCGCGCCGTGCCGAACGTACTCGATTGGGGCGACCTCGACCTGAACTACAAAATCATCGCGGACATCAAGACGGAACTGTGCATCGGCTGCCAGCTTTGCTACATCGCTTGCGAGGACGGTGCGCACCAGTGCATCGCACCCTATTCGGTGGCGGGCAACGGCAAGAAGAACCCGAACGGCATGGGCGTGCACGTCCCGCGCATCATCGAGGAGGAATGCGTGGGCTGCAATTTGTGCGCGCTGGTGTGCCCAGTGGATAATTGCATCACGATGAAGCAGGTGGATACGGGACTGCCGGCCATGTCCTGGAAGCAGCGAGTCAGCTCGGGACTGCCGCCCGCGGCGAGTCACTAATCGCAGCTTTGCCAGGTAGTGGGTCAGTTTGAGCTTGGAGAGACTGAGTTATTTCGGGAACATGGTCAGGGGCGGCTCGGGCGCGTAGAGCTGCTCTTGGGTGAGTTCCGGGTAGGCCAGTTTACGGCAGGCGGCACCAACAAACGTAGCTGAGTTCCCGAACAGTATCCACGCTCCCCACGGAACGGCTCGAGTCGCGATCGCGAGAATGCATCCCAATAAAACGAAAGACAACATTGCAGCCAATGCGCACTTCCGCGGCGACCATGCATACTTTCTTCCGATATATGCAGTAGCTCCGGCCCAGAGAAAACCCATGGCACCCAAAGCACAAAGAACTCCACAAAAGTATCCTAGTCGGTCCGCCACACTAAACCGCACCGAGCGAGCTGGCCCGGACAGAAGCCAACGCAGCGCGATTGTGGATATCAAAAGGCCGGCGGCAACCGCTACTTTGACGGTACGTGATGGCTCGCGCATAACACCCTTTGGAACCTATTGTACGCCCAAGGAACTCCCAAATTCAAACTGACCCACTAACCTATGCCGGTTCGGCTAGACACAGAGGGCGGGCGATGGGAAGCCGCCCATCCGCGTTGGAGGGGCGGGCGTCAGAGTTGCGGACGTTTCGAACTTTCCGCAGCAGCATGCTAAATTAAGGGCGCGATGAAGAGAATCGTCGTGCTCGGCGCAGGATTTGGCGGCATGGAAGCCGCCATTGAACTCGACAAGCTCTTCCGGCGCTCGAACGACTTCGAAGTCTTGATTCTCAGCGAACAGAATCATTTTCTCTTCACTCCGCTGCTACCGCAAATCGCATCGAGCTACATCAACCCTCGACATATCGTGCAAACGATACGCGATATTCGTGGCGGGCGGCGCTTCCGGTTTCGGCGCGATCGAGTTCTCGAAATCGACGTGGAACGCCGGCGTGTCGCCGTCGCCTCGGAATCCCTCGATTACGACTACCTGGTCATCGCGCTGGGCAGCCGCACCGATTATTTTGGAGTTCCTGGCGCGCGCGAACACACCTGGGATTTTAAAACTCTCGAGGACGCGGTCGTGTTCCGCGAGCGCCTGCTTGATGTGTGCGAACATGCGGACCACACCGCCGACGCCGAAGAGCGCCGCCGGCGAATGACGTTTGCGGTTGTCGGCGGCGGTTACACGGGTGTCGAACTGATTGCCGAGATGCGGGACTTCCTATTCCGCTACGTGGCGCGTTACTTTCGCGGAATTCAGCGCACCGAGATTCGGCTGCTCCTGCTCGAAGCGAGCCAGACGATCCTGAACGGCGTGCATCCTTCCCTGCGAAACCACGCGCTCAAACGATTGCAGGGTGAAGGAATCGAAATCCGGTACGGCGCGCGGGTGACCCGCTGTTTCGAAGGCGGCCTCGAAATCAACGGCAGCGAGCAATTGCATGCGGGCGCGGTGGTATGGGCCGCGGGAGTTCGCGCGCACGCCTTGGTGGAAGCGCTGCCGGGGCCGCACGACCGCATCGGCCGCGCGATGCTGAACGAGCACTTGCAGTTCGAAGGGCATCCGGAAGTTTTCGTGATCGGCGATTCCGCGGCAGCGGCGGGTGCAACCGACGCGCCGCGGGTTGCGCCTGTCGCGATTGCGCAGGGCCGCATCGCCGCACGCAACATCGCGCATCGCGAGCGCGGCGAGCCGCTCGAAAGCTATCATTACGTCGCACAGGGGATGTTGGTCTTGCTGGGGATGAACGACGCGGTGGTCAACATCGCCGGCGTGCGCATCCACGGCTATTTCGCTTGGCTTTTTTGGAATGCTGTGCACCTGTACAAGCTGGTTGGGTTGAAGAAACAGGTGCAAGTGGCGCTGGATTGGGCGCTGGGGACGCTGTTCCCCCGCGACGCCGCCATTGTCCGGCGGCCGCAAGGATGCATTATTTGCGGTACGCAGCAAAAGTAAAGCCATCGGTCGCGCGGCGTGCTCTCGCGTTTCTTCAGTAAAAAGTTGCGCTAGTAGAGGCCACGCAGGTCGGGTAGATGGGGCAATTGCAATTCAAGGACGCTCCCGTAATCGCCGAGGCGCACGCGCACCAATTCCGCCGGGCCGATATCGCGAAAATACCAATTCGAGCTTGGTATCCGCTTCATTTCTTTGTCGGGGGATCGCCCGCGCAATTCCTGATCGTGGGATTCGAGATCGCCGGGCGGAATTTCGTAAACCGCTCGATCTTTCGTGTCGAGGATCAGGTAGCGATGCATGAGAAGGACGAGGACGAGCCGGTATTTCTTGTCGCCGCTATAGACGTTCCATGTTTTCAGCGCCCGGCCGTTGATCTTCAGGATGGCACCCGTTACAGGTCTCCAGGAAACCGTCCGCGAGTCGGCTCGGCCGGGCGGGCCGGTAAGAGGTGCGACAATTCCGATGGCGAGAAAAAAGAAAACGCTCGGGCGAAACATTGCAGCGCGACGCTTCAATAGATACTCGACTCGCGCTTGCGGCCCGTGTAGTCGATATAGACGGTCTTGAGTTCGGTGTAGAAATCGAGCGCGACGTGACCCATCTCGCGGTGGCCGACGCCGGTGGACTTCACGCCGCCGAACGGTAAGTGAGCCTCGCCGCCGACAGTGGGCGAATTGACGTGGGTGATGCCGGTCTCGATGCGATCGATGAAGTCGAAAATCTTGGCCGCATCGTTCGTGTAAATCGCGCTCGAAAGGCCGTAGCGAACGGAATTCGCCACTTGCAAGGCCTCCTCGTAGTCGTGGACGCGGACGATCGAAAGCACCGGGCCGAAAATTTCATCCTGAGCCAGCTGGCTCTTTGGCGGCACGTGGTCGAAAATGGTGGGCGTGACGAAATAGCCGCGATCGTAATCGGAGCCGGTGAGCCGGTGGCCGCCGAGCAGAAGGGTTGCTTCCTTCTTTCCGATTTCGATATAGCGGAGGTCGGTATTCATCTGATTTTCATCAACGGCCGGGCCCATGTCGATGCCGGGCTCAAGGCCATTGCCGACCTTGAAAGCTTTCGCGCGCTCGACGAGCAGGAACGCAAACTTGTCGGCGACCTTTTCTTCGATGACAACGCGGCTTGTGGCCGTGCAGCGCTGGCCCGTCGAAGCAAATGCGCCAAAGAGCGCGGACTCCATGGCAAGCTGCAAATCCGCGTCCGCCAGGACGACGAGCGGATTTTTGCCGCCCATTTCGCACTGGCACTTCTTCATTCGCAGCGCGCCCTGGGCATAAAGGTTGCTGCCGACTTCGTTCGAGCCGGTGAAGGAAATGGCGCGGACGTCGGGATTCACGACCAGCTCGTCACCGACTTCGCTGCCCGCGCCCGTAATCAGATTCAGAACGCCGGGCGGCAGTCCCGCTTGAGAGAAAATCTCGGTCACGCGCATGGCTGTGAGCGGCGTCAGCGTGGCTGGCTTGAAGACGACCGTGTTGCCGGCAACCAGTGCGGGCGCAATTTTCCACACAGGAATCGAAACGGGGAAATTCCACGGCGTGATAACGCTGACCACGCCAAGCGGTTGCTTGATGGTGTAGGCAAAATTCTTCGGCAGTTCGCTGGGCGCCGTCTCGCCGGTGATCCGGACCGCTTCGCCCGCCATGTAGTCGAGAATGTTTACAGATTTCATGACCTCGCCGAGCGAGTCCTTGAGCGCTTTGCCTTCTTCTCGCGTCAGCATTCGCGCAAGCTCATCCTTCTGCTGCTCCATCAGGAGCTTGGCCTTTGCAATGATGCGGCCGCGGGCGGGCGCAGGCGTGTCGCGCCAGGCAGGAAACGCAGCCTTGGCGGCGCCGATGGCTTCACGCGCTTCCTCGCGCGTTGAGAGCGGCACGACGGCCACTACTTCGTCAAGATTGGCGGGGTTGCGTCGCTCGATCGTGCGCCCAGTTTTCGATTCCACCCACTTCCCGTTGATGAAGTTGCGGCAGATCTGCGTAGCCGTGGATGCAGTAGCCATGTTTCGCTCCTGGGTTGCGTTCGCTAGAGGTGGATTTCGCTGAGCGATTTATCGAGAAGGCGGATGCCTTCGTCCACGTCGGCCTTCGTGATGTTCATCGGCGGCGCCATGCGGATTGTGTTGCCGTAGAGGCCGCCTTTGCCAATCAGCAAGCCGTTGTCGCGCGCGCGTTCGAGCATTTGTGATGCAGCCTCGGGCGCGGGCTCTTTCGTCTGGCGGTCGTTCACCAGTTCGAGGGCCTGCATCATCCCCATGCCGCGAACGTCGCCGATAAGCGGATACTTTTCCTTCAAGCCTTCGAGGCCTTGGCGGAAATAACCGCCAACCACGTGCGTGTTTTCGCGCAGGTTCTCCTCTTCGATGACTTCAATCACGGCGCGCGCGGCGACGCTGGTCACCGGGTTGCCGCCAAATGTGGAAATCGTTAACCCCTGGAATTTGCCGGCAAGCTCGGCGGTGGTGATGGTGGCGCCGACAGGCACGCCGTTGCCCATGCTCTTCGCGCAGGTGATGATGTCCGGCGTCACTTCCCACTGCTCGATGCCGAACCATTTCTTGCCGGTGCGGCCGAAGCCGGTCTGCACTTCGTCGGAGATGAACAGGCCGCCGTACTTTTTCACGATGTTGAAGACGATCTTGAAATATTCCGGCGGGGGAGTGATGAAGCCGCCGACGCCTTGGATCGGCTCGGCGATGAACGCGGCAATCGAGCCGCTGGTGCCGGTCTGAATCAGATTCTCGACGTCGTTGGCGCAGGCAACGCCGCAGTCGGGATATTTCAGGCCGAGCGGACAGCGGTAACAATAGGGATTGATCGCGTGCGAAATGCCCACACTGATGATTCCAGCCTTGCGCCACGCGGCTTGCGCGGTGACGCCTTTGGCGAGCTGCGATCCCCCGGCGTAAGCATGACGCAGGGCCACGACGTCGTAGCTCGGGCCCACCATGCGCGCAAGGAGAATCGCGGCTTCGTTAGCTTCCGTGCCGGAGTTCGTGAAAAAACTCTTCTGCAATTTCCCGGGAGTGATTTGCGCCAGTTTTTCCGCCAGCGCGACAATGGCTTCGTTGGGAAAAAGCGTCGAGGTGTGCTGGAGCTTGTCCACCTGCTCCTTGATCTTGCTCGTAACTTTCGGATTGCAGTGGCCGACGCCGACGGTGACGATGCCGCCGAAGAAGTCGAGATATTTTCGCCCTTCGAGGTCCCAGAGGTACTGCATCTTCGCGTGGTCGGCAACGAGCGGCTTCTGGTAGTAGTTCGTCACCGCGGGCCACAGGAATTCCTTGTGCTTGCGAATGACTTCTTCGCTGCGGGTGCCGCCGGAAACTTGCGTGCTGGGCGTCGTCATCGTTTCATCCTTTGTGAAACAACAGATGAGCACTGATTCCTACAGATCAAAACGAGAGGCTGATCTTACCGAAAAGTTGATTCTCCCTCATCGGTGTTCATCTGTGGTTGCATCCTCAGTCAGCGGCCTCGGCGGGCCGAGCGGCGGCCAGCGTGCGCGTCAGTTCGCCATAGGAATCCGGCCGGCGGTCGCGGAAAAACTGCCAAGTGTTGCGCACCTGGTCCATTTCGTCGAGATTCAAGTCGGCCACCAGGACTTCGTCCTTGTCGCGGCTGGCTTGCGCGATGATCTTGCCGCGCGGATTGCAGAAATAACTCTTGCCGTAAAATTCGCCGATTTTCCATGGGGCTTCGTGGCCGACGCGGTTGATCGCGGCGATGAAGTAACCATTCGCGACGGCGTGGGCCGGCTGCTCGAGCTCCCAAAGATATTCGCTCAGTCCCGCAACCGTCGCCGACGGGTTGAACACAATCTCGGCGCCGTTCAGGCCGAGGATGCGCGCGCCTTCGGGGAAGTGGCGGTCGTAGCAGATGTAGACGCCGACGCGGCCGTAGCGCGTCTCAAACACCGGGTAACCCGCATTCCCCGGAGTGAAATAAAATTTCTCCCAAAATCCCGGGTGACAATGTGGAATGTGGTGCTTGCGGTACTTGCCCAGGTAGCGGCCGTCGGCATCGAACACGGCCGCGGTGTTGTAGAACACGCCGCTCATCTCGCGCTCGTACACAGGCGCGACGATCACCATCTTGTAACGCTTGGCAAGCCTTTGCATTCGAAGAAGCGTCGGGCCGCCCGGTACCGGCTCGGTCAAATCGTACCAGCGGGTGTCTTGCTCGGCACAAAAGTAGGGGCCATAGAACAGCTCCTGCAGGCACAGGATCTTTACCTTGCGCTTGGCAGCCGCGGCAATCATTTTCTCGTGCTTCGCGATCATCCTCTTCTTGATTTCCGCGAGCGAGAATCGTTCGGCCGACCATTCGCAGCGAGCTTGAATTAAACCACAGCGCACCAGGCGAGGCATAGCCATCCTCCCGAGAAAACTTTGCAAGAAGTCTACTCCGCGCACTGGGCGGCGGCAAGGGCATGGATTCGATGAAGTTGCGTGCTGAAATGTCCCGAGGTCCGTATAATCGGGCGCACGCAAATGCTATTCACGGGTCGGAAACTTCGGGGCTCTCTCAAGCGAGTATTTCCCGGCTGCGTCATGCAGGCGCAAGCCGTGGCGTTCAGCATGTTTGTGGCATTCTTCCCGATGCTGCTGTTTGCCGTGGGCGTGATTAGCATGTCCACGTCGCTGCAAGGTGAAATCAAGGAACTATCGCACCGGTTGAGCGTGGTCCTGCCTCCGGACAGTGAGCGGGTGGTGCTCGATTATCTGCTGCACCACACCAAGCACTCCTTGGATTGGATCCTCCTGGGTCTCGGGGGAACGCTGCTTGCCGGGACGCAGGTGATGATCGGGCTCATGGATGGATTCCGCATCATCGCGGGCGACGAGACCCGGCCCAGCTTCTGGCATCGCCAGGCGCGGGCCCTCCTATTGCTCTGCCTGACCATCGCGCCATGGCTCGCGGCCGTCGTGTTGACCGTCTTCGGCAGACAGGTGCGCGCCTGGATCGTTCGCGAATTCGGCTTGCCGAAACTGGTGCAGGGCATTTGGACGGTCATTTATCTGGCAGCGGTTCTGCTTCTTGTCCTGGGAGTGCTGACTGCACTGTATCGCTTCGGCCGGTCGCCACGAGGGCCGGGTGGAAGCTTCCTTCCCGGGGCGCTGGTGACGACTGTGCTATGGTGGGTGCTGGATGCTTCGTTCGGCTGGTACGTCCGGCAGATGCCCTACGGCGCAGTGTACGGAGGCCTGGCCGCAGCGATCGGCTTGCTGCTGTGGATGTACATGACCGCGATCGTCATGTTCCTTGGCGCTGCCTACAATGTCGAGTCCGCTGCTAGGCCGCGCGGCAGCTAACGGTGTGCGGAAATGCGCGGCCAGCGTTCGTAAGGAATTTCCATCGGCGGCAATTTCTGCTAGCGTTCTCGTTTGAATGGCGGCTCGGCGCACCGAGATTCGATTTTGCTCCGCGGAGGCGAGATGAGCGAGATTCACGTGGAGTGTTACGCGGGCTTTCGCGCGGATGAGCGTCCCACGCGCTTCATCCTGGGCGGGCGGGAATTCCTAGTCGAGCTGGTGGATGACCAGTGGTATTCGCCGTACGCCACGTACTTTCGCGTTCGCGCCAACGACGGCAATTACTACGTGCTACGCCACGACGAGGGCCAGGATGCCTGGTCGCTCAATGCCTTCCGCGCCGCTCGCTGAATTCGCCCGCCAGTAGCAAAATCTCAAAATCCAGTTTGTGCCTGCGCTTGATTGATCGCAGTGAGTCGCGGAGGACTACTTCTTGTCCTTTTGCGAGCGTTCGGCGATCAGGCTGCGCAGAACGAACCAGCAATTCGCCGGGCGCTCGGAAAGACGGCGCATGAAGTAAGGGCACCACTCAGTGCCGTAGGGCACGTAGATTCGCAGGGCGTGGCCTTGATCGTGGATCTGCGCTTGCAGATCGCGGCGAATTCCGTAAATCATCTGGAACTCGTATTGATTTGGTTTGATGCCGCGCGTACGAATCAATGCGCGCGCGTGGTCCAGCATGGCCGGATCGTGTGTGGCGACGGCGGGAAAATATCCGCCGCCGAGCAGGCGATCGAGCAGGTGGCAATAATTGGCATCCACCTTGGGCTTTTTCTGGTACGCGATTTTTGCGGACTCGCGATAGGCGCCCTTCACCAGGCGAATCTTGGGTTCCAGCGGCTTCAGGCGTTCGAGGTCTTTTTCGGTGCGATAGAGATAGGCTTGAATTGCCATGCCGGCATTATCGAATTGCCGCCGTGTGGCCTCAAAGATGTCAATCGTGGCGTCGGTGTAGGCCGAGCCTTCCATGTCGATCTCGATGTCGCGGCTGACGGCGCGCGCCGCGGCAGTGATTTCAGCGGTGAGCTGCGCACAAAGTTCGCGATCCATATCGAGGCCGAGCTGCGTGAGTTTGATGGAGATGTTGCCTTCTATATTCCGCGCTGCAAGTTCTCGCAGCATCTCGATGTAGCCGTCGCGGACCAGGCGCGCCTCCTTTTCCGTGGACACGTTTTCGCCCAAGTGGTTCAGGCTGATGAGCCGGCCAGCGGCATTAAGCTCGCGGCTCGCGTCGAGGGCCTCGCCAAGAGTCTCCCCGGCGATAAATCGCTGCGCGAATCCATAGCGCATGCCACGGCGGCCGATGGAGTCCGTGACCTTCTTCTTCGTCGAGAGCCAGAAAATGAAGTTGCGTATGAGCATGAGTGATGGGCGGCTTGGCTCGCCGGTGCCGTAGCGTGCCGCACACTTATACGGCAGTTGAGCGCCACGGTCAATTCTGCAGAGCAGGCGAACCGCGTTTCGTCCCGTGTAACTTGTGACTCTCAAACAGCAACTTTTCGCGCGCGCCGGGGTTAAGATTAAGTGAGGGAATTGTTCGCCTTGGACTTTGTGACCAGTCGCCGGCGGGAGCCATCAGTCATGAAGAAAAACAGCATGCGCTCGACCAGGATCCGCGGACGTTTGGATGCCGCGGGAGCGGGCTTTTTGACGACGCTTCTTCTGGCCTCGTTGACCCTAGCTGTACCCTATGCGCAGGCGGGGAAGAAAAAGAAAAAGGCGCAGGGCGAGGACCAGCAGGCGCAGCTCAGCAAGTCGTTCAAAGGCGGCCTGCCGATCAGCGATCTTAAGGAAGACGAAGCCATTCTCCATGCGCTTGACCGGCTGGCGTACGGTCCGCGTCCTGGAGATATGGAGCGTGTCCGCCAGATGGGCCTGGAGAAGTGGATCAATCAGCAACTCGAACCTGAATCCATCGATGACTCACCGATGCAGGCGCGGCTGGCCGATCTCACAACTCTGAAGATGTCATCGTCGAAACTGCTCAGTGAGTTTCCGCCACCCGCCCAGGAGGCGAAGAAAGAAGGGCTGACGAAGGAACAGTTCCAAGAAGAGCGCC
>JBGQEW010000003.1:0-42424 GCA_041496565.1 Terriglobia bacterium
CCCAGCGCTTGTCCCCGGCGGTAAAGTTCCCCAGCGGCCGCATCGCGCACGGCCACATCCACGCTCGCGAGATTTCCAATCAATTCCGCGAGATCAGCCACGTCATGCCCCCGCATTCAGACCCTTGCTGTCCACCTTTTTCGACGGATTCACTTCGGTTGGCATGGGCGCGCGCGGCGCCAGCAATGAAGCGGCAGTCGCGACCGCAAGCACCGCGACGACAATCAGCAGGGAGATTCCTGTCGGGATCCTCAGCCAGCGCTCGATCAGCAGTTTCGCGCCCACGAAGAGCAGCACAATCGAAAGCCCTTTGTCGAGGTATCGAAAATAGGGCATCACGCGCGCCAGCAGAAAATAAAGTGCTCGCAAGCCCAGAATCGCGCAGACATTTGAGGAATAAACGATGAACGGATCGCGCGTGATTGAGAAGACCGCCGGGATGGAATCGAGTGCGAACGTGAGGTCCACCGTCTCGAGGACCACCAGCACCAGCAGCAGCGGCGTTGCCAGCCACACGCCGCCGCGTCGGATGAAGAAGCGCTCGCCGGCGTAATCGCTCGCCAGCGGCACAACTTTCCGCACCCAGCGAATCACCGGATTCTTCTCCGGGTGGACCGGCTTGCCGCTGTGAAGCATCATCTTGATGCTGGCGTAGATCAGGAACACGCCGAACAGCTCCAGCACCCACGCGAACCGGTGAATCAGCGCTGCACCCGCGGCAATCAGCCCGCCGCGCATCACCAGCGCCCCCAGAACTCCCCAATACAGCACGCGATGCTGATGCTGCGGCGCTACCGAAAAATATCGAAAGACGACGGCGAAGAGGAAGAGGTTATCGACGCTGAGCGATTTCTCGATCAGGTATCCGGTGAAGAATTCCAGGCCGGGCTTCGCGCCGTGTTGCTGCCAAATCCAGAAATTGAAACCGAGCGAGAGCGCAATCCAGACGGCGCTCCACAGCGCCGACTCCACCATCGTGGACGCGCGCGCACGCCGGCTGAGAATGCCGAGATCCACCGCCAGCAAGAGCAGGACGGCCAGGTTGAATCCGATCCAGAGTGTGGGTGTGCCCACGGGTTCAGTGTAAGTGGCGAATGGGGAATCGCAAAGCGCGAACCGCGGCGGGCGTTACCGGGGACCGCGCGGCGGTTCCACGGCGTTGAAATTTGACAGCTCGATGCGGGTTATCTGGCCTGCGAGGACCGTCACCGGAGTGTCCCAGCGCAGCCGCGCGTCGCCGGCGACGGCTTCCACTTCGAGCGTGCTCAGCCAGTAGTTGCCGGGAGCGATCTCGCGAAATACGCCGCGTCCGCCCAGATCGGTCTCCGCATGCCCGGCCAGGTAACGCGTCTCGGACCAATCGAGCGCGCGCCGCCGGATCGCCGGAACGCGTTCGCCCTCGAGGCGTTCCCACTTCTGGTTCGGGTCCAGCGACATCAATTCGATTTCCATCCCATCGGCGCTCTGCGGATTCGTCAAGAGGAATTTTTCCACGGCATCGCGGTATTCCTGCTTTTGTTTTTCGTATTTCTGCGGGTCGTGGGTGATGTCGCGTTCGCGAAATTTCGGCTGGGGAAAATTGATTGAGCGGTCGCCCACGTTGCGCTCGAGATAGGCGCTGTAGAACTCTGGAATGTTCATGATGTCTTTGGGCTTGAGCGTATGCGCGAAATCCACGCCCGAGAGCTTCACCGTCCTGTTCTTTTTCATCCAGGCCTTCAGTTCTTTCGAAAGCTCCAGCTTGTCAATGAAGGCGTCAAGGTCGGGCTTCGGCTCGGAGTTATCCGCTTCCTTGCGGATGTCGGCGAAACTCTTCCGCAGCAGAACAAACGGCAAGCCGCGGGCCGGCTCGGCTAACCCGGAGGAGGGACGAACTCGGGCGACGAATTCGATCGAGCCCGTCTGTGCCACCGCCGGAGACGCACACGCGATCACCGCCGCCAGAAATCCGCCGAGCAGAAGAGCAATCCTGCGCGCGTTTCTCATGCGGCCCATCCTAGCAGAATAGCCCAAGGCCGTGCATCACAGCACGCGAGAGAGTTCCAGCAAAATTTGAGGAGTGAAAAGAGCGGTAGCTTCGAGTTGCGTGGGTTACAGCAGCCGGTAGGTGACTTCAATGAGTGCGGTGACGGCGGTTGCCCGGCCGTCGGGGCCGGTGGCGGGCTTGAAGCGCCAGCCTCGGACAGCCTCGATTGCTTTTTCATCCAAGCCCACGCCGAGCCCCTTCACCACGCGAATGTTTGCCGCACGACCGTCCGGCGTCACCACCACCTGCAGCGTGACGACCCCTTGATACTTTGCCTTGACGGCCTCATCCGAATATTGCGGTTGCGGGCAGTAAACGCAGGCCGGCACGCCGTAGCCATTGGTTCCGGCGCCTGGCGGTCCACCGCCGGTGCCCCATCCTTCCCCTGGGCCCACGCCGCCGCCACTGCCGCTGCCGACTCCGCCGCAGCAGCCCGTGCCAATGCCACCGCCGCCGCCCGGCCCGCCCGAGTCATTGAGCAGCTTTGAAAGTGGGTCGCCATAGTTGGACATATTCGGGCTGGGTAATTTCAGTTCCGGCGGCCCAAGAACGGTCGCCTGCATCGCCAGCTTCGGATTCTCCGGAATATGCCGCATCGGAGGAGTGTACTGAGTCCAGTCGAACTTCGGCAGTCGTCCCTTGCTGGCGGGAATAGGATTGCGTTCGCCGCCACCGCCGCCGCCCCCGGCCTTCTTATTGCCTGGGGGCAGTTTGGCCAGATACGGTGAGATTTCGATCTGCGTCACCGTCATCCCGCTCGCCTGCGTTGTGTTGGGCGCCATGAGCTTCGGCAGGATGGGAACCACCAACAGGATCACAACCAGAACGTGTATTGCGATCGAGATCGCTTGCACGCGCTTGAATCGCGGGTTGCGGCTCCATATTTCAGGGACCGGGATGGGTTTGCTGGAAACATTCAGCGGCGGCAGCTTCCGCGGCGCGATCAGGTCGCGCAGGTTGTTCCCGAAACGCTTATGCCATGGCTGCCACGCGACCAGCATTTCGGAATTCACCGGCCCGCGTGCGGAACGCGGCGTCCGCCGCATCCACTCCTTGAGATTCTCCATCATACCGGCGCCGAAGCCGGCATCCGTGAACGCGCCACGCGCATTCGGGTTGCGCAACTTTACCGGGCGTTCGAACAGGAACTCTCCCAGGTTGGAGAAAAATTGCTTGGGCCCGGCATTTCGGTCGGTGGCCAAACGGGGAAGGCCATCTCCCTTACCGGTTAAAATCACGGGGCTCGACTTGGCGCTGTTTGTTGCCATAGGTCCAGTTATGAATCCACGCTCCTGCCCCAGCCTAGGAGTTTAGATTCCTACCAACAAAAAAGGATGCCTAGCCTGCCTGCGGCTGACATGCCTTCCAATTCATTGTAACATACGGACTCGCTTCGTGGCACAACGTTTCGGAAGCGATTCTCAGTACTGGAGATACCAAAGCTACCAAGATGGCTAGAGCGCTAGAACTGAAGAGTACTCTTAATCTGCCGCGAACCGATTTCCCGATGAAGGCCAAGCTGCCGGAGCGCGAGCCGGCTCAATTGGCCGAATGGGATCGCATCGATCTCTATCACCGCGTTCTCGATGCCCGCTCTTCCGCTCCCCTGTACGTTCTTCATGACGGGCCACCGTATCCCACGGGGGACATTCATCTCGGCCAGGCCCTCAACAAGATATTGAAAGACCTCGTCGTGAAATCGAAGACCATGGCCGGCTTCCGCGCTCCTTACGTACCCGGATGGGATTGCCACGGCCTGCCCACTGAAGTGAAAGTGGAAAAAGAGCTGGGCGGCCGGAAGGGCAGCGTGACGCCGAAAGAATTTCGCCGAATGTGCCGCGAATATGCCACGCGATACGTGGACGCGCATCGCCGCGACTTCAAACGCCTCGGCGTGCTCGGCCAGTGGGACGATCCGTATCTGACGATGAGCAATTCGTACGAAGCCGCCATCGCCGATGCCTTCCTCACCTTCTTCGAGAAGGGCTACATCTACAGAGGACGCAAGCCGGTTTACTGGTGCATCTTCGACCGCACTGCGCTCGCCGAAGCCGAGGTCGAATACGAAGACCACTCGAGCCCTTCGATTTGGGTGAAGTTCCCAGCCGTCCATGAGGGCAGCTCGAACAAACTTGGGCCGAATGTCAGCGCGCTCATCTGGACCACCACTCCGTGGACGCTTCCCGCAAATCGCGCACTCGCTTTTCATCCCGGCTTTCGTTACGTGGTCGCGGAAACTTCTGCGGGAGATTTGCTCGTCGCCGCTGACCGTGTGCCCGCCCTCGAAAAAGAACTCGGGCTCATCGTGAAAGGCACGCGCGGGAATTGGAAAGGCACGGAGCTCGAAGGAATCAAGTTCCAGCATCCCTTCCTTGATTTGCGCGTTCCCGCCGTGCTCGGCGATCACGTCACCCTCGATCAAGGAAGCGGCATCGTTCACACCGCTCCCGGACACGGCGCCGAGGATTTTTACACGGGGCAAAAGTACGGCCTCGATACGTATGCCCCTCTCGACGACGACGGCCGTTTCCTCGAAGGCTTGCCCGAATACATTGGCAAGACCGTGTTCGAAGCGAATCCGCTGATCATCGCGCTTCTGCGCGCGCGCGGCGCCCTGGTCGGCGAAGCCAAGATCACTCACAGCTATCCGCACTGCTGGCGCTGCCATAACCCGGTGATTTTCCGCGCCACGGAGCAGTGGTTCATCAATCTCGTGCACGGCGGCCTGCGAGATAAGGCGCTCGGTGAAATCGGCAAAGTGCGATGGACGCCCGAATGGGGCCGGCAGCGCATCCGCGACATGATTTCGGAGCGGCCGGATTGGTGCATTTCGCGGCAGCGTTTTTGGGGCGTGCCGCTCGTCATTTTCTACTGCGACGAGTGCAAAGCGTTGCTCCGGGATTTCACCGCGCTTCGCAACGTGGTTCGTTGGTTTGAACGCGAAGGCGCCGACGCCTGGTATTCGCATTCCGCGGAAGAGCTCCTCCCCCCTGGCACCCGCTGCCAATGCGGCGGCACGCAGTTTCGGAAGGAGAACGATATCCTCGACGTCTGGTTCGAATCCGGCTCGAGCAGTCTCGCCGTGCTCAGTGAAGCGGATAAGACCTGGCCCGCCGACGCGTACCTCGAAGGCCTGGACCAATATCGCGGCTGGTTCAATAGCTCGCTGCTGATCGGAGTGGGTGTGCGCGGCCGCGCGCCGTATCGCCAGGTGATCACGCATGCCTGGGCGCTCGATGCCGACGGCCGCCCCATGTCGAAATCGCTCGGCAACGTCATCCTGCCGCGCGAGATTTGCGAAAAATGGGGCGCGGATCTACTCCGCATCTGGGTGGCTTCGCAGGATTATCACGCAGACATGCGCATGTCCGACAGCGTGATGACGCAGTTCTCCGAGGCTTATCGGAAGCTGCGCAATACGTTTCGCTTCGCGCTCGGCAATCTCGAAGGCTTCGATCCGGTGCGCGATTCGGTCCGCGACGCCGAGCTGTGGGAGATGGACGCGTGGATGATGCACCGCGCCGGACAGCTCGCGCGCCAATGCCGCGAATGGTACGAACAATTCGAGTTTCATCGCGTCTTCCACGCCGTGCACGATTTCTGCGTGGTGGACCTGAGCGCTTTCTATTTCGACGTGCTGAAGGACCGCCTCTACACTTTCGCGCCGCGCAATATCGGCCGCCGCTCCGCGCAGACCGCCGTCTTCCGCATCGCCAATGCGCTGGTGCGCCTGCTCGCGCCCATCCTGGTTTTCACCACCGAGGAAGTCTGGAAACACTTGCCCCACCGCGCCGGAGATCCGGAGAGCATCCACATGGCGTACCTGCCCGCCGCGGAGAGCCTGGACACCGGCCTGCGCAAGGAGACGGTTGAAAATTGGGAGCGCTTGCTCGCTCTGCGAAGCTCCGTCCTGAACGCCCTCGAACGGGCTCGGCAGGAAAAGGTGATTGCCGGTTCGCTCGAAGCGAAAGTCACGCTCAGCGCCGTTGGTGCGCTTTCGAAGCTGCTGGAGCATTACGCTCCGCGCCTGCCGGCTCTCTTCATTGTTTCCCAGGTGCAGGTTCTTCCGGCGGGCGAATCGGGTGACGGCGCCGAGGCGGCCGTGAAAATTTCGCGCGCCGATGGAACGAAGTGCGAGCGCTGCTGGAATTATTCGACGCAGGTCGGCGCCAGCCGCGATTACCCCACGGTTTGCGAGCGCTGCGTCGCCGCTCTCGGGGAGATCGAGCGCAACGGCATCGGCGCCGCGCGCGACGTCCAAGCCGGATGACCTCACCCTTGCACACTCGGAAAGCTTGGCTGATTTTCTCCGTCTTCGCCGTGTTGGCGGCGGACCAAGCCAGCAAGTACGCCGTCGAGCAGCTCACCCCGCGGGATTTCATCCGCGTCTTGATTACCGGGCTGTTGAATTTGGTGAATGCGCGCAATCCGGGCGTTGCCTTCGGATTTTTGGCCGACGCTGAATCGCCCTGGGTCGCGATGCTCGTCATGATCTTCTCCACCGTCGTGATGTTTTTTCTAGTTTGGCTGCTGGTCAGCGATCGCGCCGGAGGCCGTCTCGGGCAGATGGGCCTGTCGCTGATCTTGGGCGGCGCCGCAGGAAACATGCTCGACCGTCTGCTGCATCGCGGCGTCACCGACTTCATTGATGTTCATTGGCAGGGCCACCATTGGCCGGCTTTCAATGTGGCCGATTCGGCAATTGTGGTGGGCGCTTGCCTGGTGCTGCTCGAGCTGCTGCGCGATTGGCGCCACGCCGCGCACGCGGCGAGAAAAGCGCCGAGCTCGGATTAGGCAAGAGTGAAAAGGAAAGAATGGTCCCAGTACTCTTTGAGATCGGATCGTTCAAGGTTTACACCTACGGCGTCCTCGTCGCGGCGGGGATCCTCCTCGGCCTCTGGTACGCGAAGCACCGCGCCCGCGCGGCGGGGCTCGATCCCGGCCGCGTTTGGAACCTCGGCATCTACATGGTGCTGGCGGCGCTCATCTTCGCGAAACTGTGGCTGATCGCCGCCGACGCTGATTATTACGGAGCGCATCCCCGCGAAATTTTTTCTCTGGCCACGATCCAATCGGGCGGGACATTCTACGGCGGCGTTCTCGGCGCGCTCCTCGTCGCGGTGCTTTATACATTTTTTGCCAGGATGCCAGTTTTCCCGCTGCTCGATACCTATGCGCTGGCGCTGCCCCTGGGTCATGCCGTCGGCCGGCTGGGCTGCTACGCCGCCGGATGTTGCTGGGGCAAGCCCACGAGGCTGCCCTGGGCCGTCAGATTTTCGAGTCTCGATGCGGCGCAGCTCGTCGGCACGCCGCTTGGCGTCTCGCTTCATCCCACGCAGCTCTATGAGGCCGCGGCGGAATTCATGAATTTCCTCATTTTGGTTTATCTGGCCCGCCGCCAGCGCTTCCGCGGCGAATTGCTGGCCGCATTTCTGCTGCTCTACGGCTTCGAGCGCGGCATCATCGAATTCTTTCGCGGCGATCCAGGCCGCACCATGCTGTTCGGCGGCGCCGTCTCGTTGATGCAAGTCGTAAGCGTGGCGATGATCTTGACTGGCGCTTTGCTGTGGCGGACTCGCGCGAATCGGGAAGCGTTCACTCCCGCGCAACCGTAGCGCGGCAACCCCATGCCGGAAAATCCAGCGGCCGCGAACCCATCGCCCATCCAGCATCGCTTCGCAATCAGCGAAGCAGAAGCCGGCCTGCGCCTCGATCGCGTCCTTGCCGCGCATTTTCCGGAGCTGAGCCGCACGCACTTGCAGCAACTGGTGGAAGAAGGCCGCGTCCAACTGGACGGCGCGATTTGCAGGCGCTCGCAGCACGTCGAAGCCGGTGAAACCGTCGCAATCGAAATCCCACATGCCGCGCCGCTCGAAGTTCTCCCGGAAGACATCCCACTCGAAGTTCTCTACGAAGACGAGGACGTCGCTGTGGTGAACAAGCCCGCCGGATTGATTGTGCATCCCGGTGCGGGCGCGGAAATCGGCACGCTCGCCGGTGCGTTGCTGCATCGCTTCGGAAAATTATCGAGCACGGGCGGCCCGCTGCGGCCGGGCATCGTGCATCGTCTCGATAAAGGCACGTCGGGCGCCCTGATCGTCGCGCGCAACGACGCGGCCCATCGCCGCCTGGTCGAGCAGTTTCAGGAGCGCAGCATCGAGAAAATCTATCTGGCGCTGCTTCACGGCCGCATGAAGCAGGAATCCGGGCGCATCGAACTCCCGGTGGCGCGCGACCTGCGCCGCCGCGCGCGCATGACCACCCGCCGCCGCGAAGGCCGCCCGGCTCGCACCGACTGGCGCGTCTGCCTGCGCCTCGACGGCTTCACGCTGATCGAAGCGGACCTCCACACCGGCCGCACCCATCAGCTCCGCGTGCACTTTTCGACCCTGGGACACCCGGTTGCAGGCGACACGCTCTACGGAGCGCCGCGCCAGCCGCGTGCTGGCGTCGCGACGCTCCCGCCGCTCGACCGCAATTTCCTCCACGCTGCGCGCGTCCGCTTTCTCCACCCTCGCACCGGGCAGCCGGTGGAGGTGCGCGCGCCGTTGCCGCGTGAATTGCAGTTGTATCTGCTCCAGTTGGGAGAAGCCCTGGGCGTCAATCCGGCTTCGATTGACGCTGCCCTGCATCCGTTCCTATAATCACCTGTGCGATTCGGGTTGAGGATTCCGCTCTTGTTCGGCGCGGCTGCGCTCGCGCTCAGTCTCGCTTCGGCGCAGCAGGCGCCCGCTCCGGCCTCGCCGCAAGTTCCCGTAACGATTCCGACCCAGAAGTCCAGCGAACAGGCCACCATCAAAACGAAGACGGAACTCGTCTACGTGATCACGACCGTCACCGATCGCCGTCACAAATTCATCACCGATCTCGAAAAAAGCGACTTCCGCGTCCTCGACGAAGGCAAACCGAAGCCGATCGAGTTTTTTAGCCGCCAGACCGGCCTGCCGCTGCGCATTGGCGTGCTGCTCGACACGTCGAACAGCATCCGCGAGCGCTTGCGCTTCGAACAGGAAGCCGCGATGGATTTCCTCTACAACACCATCCGGCGCAACAAGGATTTGGCCTTCCTCGGCACGTTCGACAACGAGGCCGAAATCATCCAGGACTATACCGACGACCTCGACAAGTTGAACAAAGCGATTCGCGCACAACGGGCCGGAGGAGGCACGGCGCTCCGCGACGCCATTTACCTCGCGGCGCAAAAGCTCCAGAAAGCGCCGCTGCCGGAAGGCGATAATCCCGAAGTGCGCCGCGTGCTGGTGGTCATCAGCGATGGCGACGATAATCTGAGCGATCGCCCCCTCAGCGAAGCCATGCAGATGGCCGAGCACGCCGAAGCCGCCATTTACGCCATCAGTACCAACACCGACTGGCTCAATGTCGAAGGAGAAACTCCCAGGAAAGTGCTGAAGTCGCACGGCGATGACATCCTCGAACAGTTTGCCGACGACACCGGCGGCCGCGTCTTCTTTCCCTACAAGATCGACGATCTGGCGCAGTCGTTCCTCGACATCGGCAACGAACTGCGCAGCCAATACTCGCTCGCGTTCTCTCCCGGCCCGATGCCCTCGAAGGGACAGTTCCGTCGCGTCAAAGTCGAGGTCGACCGCAAGGGTTTGATCGTCCGCTCGCGCAAGGGCTATTCGCTTCCGCGCGTCACCGCCGGCGCGCCAGAGCCCGCTCCCCCTGCGAATCAATAGACGGTTCGCAGGCTAGCCCGCTGCAACTCTCATGGGATGATTCGGTGCGATTTACTTCGCCAGCGCGTAATAGCCCCGGCGGGCGAGGACCTTCGATCCCACTCGCGTCGTCTCGACCTTGATCTTGCGGAAGGAACCGTCGTGGGCGGCGTTGGTCGAGTAATAGCCCAGGACGTACTGGCTGCGGAGCTCTTCGGAGATTTGGTCGAACGCTTCTTCCAGTTTCTTGCCGCCGTTCGCGTCAATCGAGCGCCCCCCGGTTTCTTCGGCCAGCTTCTTCGCCACGCTTGAGCCGCCGTACGTCATCCCCGACGCGAAGTAGCTGTGCGGATCCGAGATGAGGATCACGTGAACAACGGTGTCGGCTCGCTGCGCCGCCTCGATCGCGTCCTTCAAGCTTACCTTGCTGCCCACATCTTCCGCGTCGGTCAGGATCACAAGCGCTTTGCGGCCTGCTTGGCCCGATAGCTGGTCGTTGCACGCGACGTAAATGGCATCGTACAGAGCCGTGCCGCGAACATCGTTTCGTGCGACAGGACCTTGAGAGCTCGGCGCGTTGATTCGAGTCCGCTGCACCGCGCGTTCGAGGATCTCCGTGTCGTCGGTGAAGTCTGCCAGCAGGTCCACGTCCACATCGAAGCTGATCACCATCGCCAGATCGCCTTTGCGGATCACCCGATGGAAAAAACTCGAGGCGGCCACTTGTTCGAGCCCGAGCAAGTCCGATTGGCTCCCGCTGGTATCCACCATCAGCCCCAGCGTCACCGGCATCGTCACTTCCTTCGAGAAAAACGCGAGCTTTTGCGCCTGGTTGTCTTCCAAGATCTTGAAATCGTCCTTCGTCAGGTTGCCGATGATCTCGTGATGGTTGTCGCGCACCGTGGCGAACAAATTCACTAATGCAACTTGGACCTGAATCGTCTTTCCCGCCTCCGGAGGTTTCTGCGCGCCTTCGCTCGGGGGATTCTGTCCGGCGGCGTGGCGGGAAGGCGCGGCCACAGCCAATAGTACGGCGCAGCCGAGGAGAGCCGCTCGCAGAGCCATGCCGTGTTCTCGAAATCGCATTGTATAATCCCCCGTGGCAAAACTTCAGTCGCTACGATGCATCTTACATGGATTGGGATGCGTTCCGCGTCTGACAGTGTTTGGCCGGGCTGGCGCTGCCCGATCGCTGGCCCCGGCGATCAAACGGATCAGCATAAGGGAGAATCCTTGAAGACGAAGCTGAGTAAAATCCTGGCGCTCGCGGCGGCCGCGCTGCTGAGCCTTCCCGCAGGCACTTTTTCGCAGAGCGACGCGCCGGCGCGCATTCGCACTCGTTCCGAGCTGGTCGTCGTTCCCGTCACGGTGAAGGACGGCAGCGGCAATTTGATTTCCGATCTCCGCCGCGACGAGTTTCGCATCCTGGAAGACGGCAAAGAGCAGCCCATCGCATTGTTCACCACCGATCCGTTCCCGCTCTCTGCGGTCGTCCTGCTCCAGGACAGCCTGCCGCTCAAGACCTCCGATGAAGTGCAGCGCAGCTTGATTGCGATTGCCGCCGGCTTCAGCGCCTCCGACGAAGTGGCGCTCATGACCTACGATCAGTATTCCCAAACGCTGCAGGAATTCACCAAGGAGAATGACAAGATTTTTACCCTGCTCAAGCGGCTTCGCCTGGAAACCTCGCTCCCCTACGAGGGCTCGGCGCCGATGACGGCCGGCCCGAAAATCAACGGGCAGTCCGTCGGCCCGGGAGTGCCCAACGTTACCGGCGCCATGCCGCAGGCCAGTTCCCCTCGGCTCGACGACGCAGTCTATGCCGCAGGCCTGTTGCTGCGCGACCGCGGCCGCGACCGCAGGAAAATCATCTTCCTCGTCTCCGACGGCACCAACTCCCACCACAATACGATCAAGACCGATGCCGCGCTCCAATTTCTTCTCTCGCACGACATCGGCGTTTACGCCATCGCCGTCGGCTCCTCCATTTTCCGGCACGGCACCGGGCCGCTTTCCAAGTATGCCATTGCCACCGGCGGCGATTATTACTACGCGTCGAAGCAGGCAAACCTCGAGAAGCTCTATTCCCGGCTCACCGAACAGGCGCGCAACCAATACACGCTCGCCTTCGTGCCGCAAAGTCCCAACAAGAGCAAGGATTTTCATTCCATCGACGTGCGCATCCGGCGTCCCGGCCTCGACCTGATCGCGCGCCAGGGTTATTACAGCGGTGTCCCGCGTTAAACGTAAAAAGTATTTCTGGAGCGGCTGGTTCGAAAAAGTTTTCCTCTTGACATCGCACGTTTGCGCCCGTATAGAAGAAAGAACGAAGCGCGGCGCCGTTGAGAGACACCGCAGCTTCGAGGGGAGTTGGCTCGACAGTTGTAAATGCGCGAAGTTTGAAGCGGGGCGTCGCTGAAGTCCAGGACGCCCCGTTTCTGTCTTTCGCTCTTAAGTTTCCGAATTTGCTCTTCGCTCACTCGCGTGGCGCGCGGATGGTCACCAGATGTTCGTGCGCGGGGCAGAGCGGACGGAAATCGCAATAGCGGCAAATGTAACCCGGCTTGGCGGGAAAATCTCCGGCGCGGATTCGATCGGCCACTTCGGCCACGCGATCTTGCGCCTTCTCGAGGGCCTTCGCGTCGCGCGTCGCCGCCACCGGCTCGTTCGTGGTCAAATTGTAGAACACCAGCCGCTCCGGTTCCATCTCGAGCACGTCGCGCGCCGCCAGCGCGTAAAGGCTGAGCTGCAAACTATCCTTCGCGGCCTTTTCGTCCTTCGGCCGGCCCGTTTTGTAGTCCACCACTTCCACTCGATCCGGCGCCAGCCGGTTGATCTGGTCCATGCGGCCGGTGATTACGACATTCGGCTCGAGCGGCAGCTCGAAATATTTTTCCTGGGCGATGACGTCCGGCGGCGCCGCCATCGTCGCGCGATAGAAAAGTTCGAGCTGCTTCCGCCCCTCTTTGCGGTACTCGTCCTCCTGATAGGCGTCGCGAAAGCCCGCCGCCGACCATTCGCGATCGTAGATGGCCGCGATGTCTTCGAAGGAAATCTTGCGGCCCTTGCGCAGCTCCCCGATGAATTCGCGAATCGTCACGTGCATCACGTTGCCGAACGTCATCGCGCCCTGCGGCCCGCCGCGAATCCACCACACATTCCGGAATAAATATTTCATCGGACACGCTTCGTACGCGTCGATCGCGGACGCGCTCAATTGCAGCGGCTCTGGCAGCGCCGGATGATACGCCTTCGCCCACAGCGCCACGCGCGAATAGGCGCGCTGGTTTTGTTCTGTGGGCCCGAACAATTGCGGCCGCGCTGCGTCGGCGGGCGGCGAGCCCGCCGCCTCTTCCGCGGGGGGCAGCGCTACCGCCGGTGAAAGCTGCTGCGCGTCGGCGCGCTGGATCTTCGGGTTCATCAGGATGTCTTCCAGAAACGGCGACGGCTTCTTGCGCTTGTTCACCACCGTCGAAAGAGTTAGGTGCCTTCGCGCGCGCGTCAGCGCCACGTAGAACAGCCGCCGTTCTTCCTGGATGCGGAAATCCCCGCGCGGCTTTTCCTCCTTCATAAGCTCGGCGGGAAATTCGAGCACGGGGCTTTTCGCTCGCGTCGGAAATTCTCCGTTGGCGAGCTGCAGCACGAAAACGTGCGTGAACTCCAGGCCCTTGGCCGCATGCACGGTCATCAATTGCACGGCATCGTCCGCGGGCTCTTCGTCGAGGTCAATGTGCCCGCTCGCCTCCGCGAAATATTCCAGGTACTCGATAAAGTCGCGCAGGCTTTTCCCCTCGCTCTTCTTTTCCCATTCGCGCACGAAGCGCACGAACCGTTCGAGCGCCAGCCGGTCCGAATCCGATTCGAGCGGCGCGATGCCGAGCCCCGCGATCAGCTCATCGAGCAGCGTCGATGCGGAGGCGTGCCTCGCCGTCTGCCGCAATCCTTTTACGAACGCGGCCAGCTCGCCCATTCGCGCGCCGCTCTTCGCGAACGGCAACTCGTGCTGTTGCGTCTCGAGCGCGTCCCACAGCGCCAGCCCCTTGCCCTTTCCCGCGCGCTCGGCCAGCCGCGCCAGATCCTGCGGCGCAAATCCCCAGTAGGGAATTGCCAGCACGCGCGCGCACGCGACGTTGTCCGCCGGCACGGCGATAAGCCGAAGATAAGCGATCAAGTCGCGGATGAGCGTGCTCGTCAAAATGGAAAGCTTCTTGATGACGAACGGAATTCGGCGCTGCCGCAGCGCTTCCACCAGCCGGTCGCGATGGTTGTGCTTGCGGTAGAGCACCGCAAAGCTGCGCCACGGGTTTCCGGGGCCGTGCAGCCGGTCGACCTCGGACGCCACCCAGTGCGCTTCCTCCTCCGGCGTCCCGAATTCGACGATTCGAATCTTGTCGCCCTCCGGGTTCCCGGTTTTCAGATTTTTCGGCGGCAGTAGCGGCGATTTCTCGTTGTGCGAAATCGCCTGTCCCGCCACGCGAAGAATTCGATGCGTCGAGCGGTAGTTGATCAGCAGCGGCAGGATCGGCCGCTTCGCTGCCGGAGTTTTCCAGTCGATCCCGCAGAATCGCTCCAGAAAAATGGTGAAGCTGCCGAATGACGCGCCGCGAAAACGGAAGATGGCTTGGTCGTCGTCGCCCACCGCCACGATGTTGCGATGTCCTCCCGCTAGCAGCCACAGCAATTCGAGCTGCGCGATGTTCGTGTCCTGAAATTCATCCACCAGGATGTAGCGGAACTGCTCGCGCAGCCGCTCGAGCACCTCATGGTTCGCGCGCAGCAGCTCGACCGCCTGCAGCAGTTGCGCGCCGAACGTGACCAGCTTGCGCTCGCGCAGCAGCCGTTCGCTCACGCGGTACGCGCGCGCCACTTCCTCCTGCCGCGCGATTTCTTCCTCGCGCAGCTTCCGCACGTCGGCGTCGAGCGCGCGCTGCTCGCGTTCATATTGCGTTCGCAATTCCGCCACGTAGCGCTCGTAGTCCTCCGGCGTCACCAGCTCGTCCTGGCAGCGCGAAAAAAATTTCACGAAGTCGGTCAGGAATTGTCCCGGGTCAGCCAGCCGTTTGTAATGTTCCAGGCCGATTTCGGCCAAATGGCGCCGCAGCAGAATCCAATGATCGGTTTCGTCGAGGGCTTCGAGATCCGGATACGCTTCGCGCAGAATGCGCTCGAAGCAGAACGAATGAAACGTGCTCAGCCACACTCCCTTGGCGCGCTCGCCCATCGCTTTCATGACGCGATGCTTCATCTCGCCCGCGGCCTTGTCCGAGAACGTCAGCCCCAGAATGTTTTCCCCGGCGAGCGCGGGATTCGTCTCGAGCAGATAGCGAATCCGCTCCGTGATGACGCGCGTCTTCCCCGTGCCCGCCCCCGCGACGACGAGCAGCGGCCCTTCGCCGTGCTCGATCGCCGCGCGCTGCTGTGGGTTCAATTCAATTTCTGGCGATGAATTCGCGCGTGCCACTGGTTGTCATTCCGCGTCCCGCTCCACTCGCTCGGGTCGAAGAATCCCTCCGCCATTAATAGTCTGATAAACGATCCAGGCAATTTCGCCTCGCCTCATCCTATCCGATTCCTGTTGGGACGGCAAAAAGGAGTCTGCACCCTCCTGCCAATGATCGAATCTTTCGCTCACGAAGCTCGACCGTGAGCCGAGTGATGTGGCACAGCCGCTCCCTGCAAACCCGTCCGGGGCAGGCGTGGCTGTGCATCGCGTGAGAGGGGAGCGCAGTTCTACACTCAGTAGAAACACTGCGTCGAAGGAAGGCTGGGGGCGAGGCCATCCTCGCCCTGGGACTGTGGCAAAGATTCTAGTGGGCGCCGGCCGGCATCTGCATTGGCTCGTCGAAGCTGCCGCCGTAGATGTTCGGCACTTTGGATCCCATCGGCCGCAGATACGTGGCGAGCTGTCCGCGGTGATGGATGGAATGATTATTGAGAAACGCCAGGTACGCAGCCGCCGGCAGATTGAACATTCCGAACGCCGGTATGACCTTGGCCAGCTTGTCCGCAGGCAAAGCCATCACCTTGGCCAGCGCCGCCGGGAACTCTTTGTCGTAATACGCCACGATTTCCGCAACGCTTTCGAACTTCCTGTCGCCCTCGGGAACGAACTCGCCCTTCAAGATGCTGTTCAAGAACCAAACATCGGAGCTGGCGATGTGGGAGGCAAGCGCGAATGCCGTGCGGGCGTTCGTGTCCGGACGATAATCTTTCTTGCCCTCGGGAACGGCCGCGAGAACTCTCTTCGTGGTCGCATATTCTCTCTCGAGGCCCTGCGCAAACATTTGAGCCGTGAATGTTGCTTGTTCGGGATTCATGGGATCATTCTCCTCTTAGGATGGATGGACTTCTCCGGCGCCTGCGCCGGTAATCTCTGCGATGCAAACGAGGTCGCCACCGTAATTTCCGTTTCGACTTCCCGCTCGGCCAACAATGCGCACTCAAAACAATGCTCACGTAAGCCGGAATTTCCATTTCAACTTCTAACGCCGGTGACATTGTACACCGACTTCCTTTCTTTCGAGCCGTCGTGCGAGCTTCTGCCATCCGCGCCGTCTCTGAAACTATCTTCCCTGGCGGGTTTGCTCCCCAACGATTGCTGAATGATGTTGCTCACCCCTCACAAATTTGACCAGATTGGAGACAGGAATGTACGGTGAATCAACTTCCGACCTATCCGACAGCTCTGTGACGAGTTAGTGAAAACTTTCGGCGGAAGTTTCAATAGCCTAGGGGCGATCAGAGGTCGATGTCTTCGAACACACTTCGTTCAGGCGCATTCCTCGTGGAATATGGGTACTCATCTGCGTAGCGGTCAAGCCAATCGGATTCGTGCTCCTCTTGAAGCTCGGCTATTCGATTGTGAGTCTCCTCCGCCCATTCTGCTGCGTCCGTGAGTTGTTTCTCCACTGCTTCTTCGACGTTTGAATCACCGACAAACTCCTGTTCCAGGGCCGAGAGAAAATCAATGAATGGTTCTATGTAGCCGCGTGGGTCTTCGTCGCTAGGAAAGTTAGACTGCCAGTTGTGGCGCGCCTGGGCAAGGACAGGAATCAACTCGGTCCGAAGCCTGGACCTGAGTTCCTCATCCTCTTCAGGCGTCAACATCTTTCTAATTTCCTTTTTCTGCAAGACGTAGCCGTCTTCGCCATCAACGGCATATTGGATCACGACCTGAACGAATCTCTTACGATACTTCGGCGGCAGCAGGCCAAATTCGAAGAGTCTCAGTGCCAATTCGACTTCCGAGAGAGCGTACAGAAACAGCCCCGGGCTGCTTACGCGCTCAAGAAGCTCCGGATGACAATTTAGATAGAAATCAAGAAACGTGCGGTCGCATCGCCCTGCCAAGAACCTCCAAGCTCGGGAATTTCTTAGCCAAGACCCGATCCCAGATTGTTCAGATGTCCCGCCAACGTAAGAAGAAAGTTTCATCATAACCATCTCGAAGAGTCCGTTGGGAACTACGATAGCTCCCTCCAGTCCGACGTCCCCGCACGTTATCGTCGAAATCAGCTCTTCCGTGGGGGCCCCTTCGATGTAAATGTCCATCAGCTCAGGGTTCATCAAAATGATTTTCCCATAAGCGTCGCCCACGGTGGGATGCTTGAATCTCCATAGCGCTCGTCCGTCCTCTGTTACATAAACTGTGAGGCTGTCTTGCAGCGCTCTTAGCGCTGTGATGACCAGCCCTAAATCACTTCCCAAGCGAATCAGAGCGGCCGCTTCGGGCTCGCGAAGCGTTATAGGGCTCTCTAGTGAGCCGTTACGCATAAAGATGAGGGCTAGAGCAGCCTGGCTGTCCTTGTCCAGGCTCTGGATGACTTCTCGCAGAAGTTGCTCCTGCCGCTCAACAAAACCCTTGAGGCTAGCTTGAGATAAAGAAATATCGCGCGTAAACATGGTATTTCCGAGCCGGCGTGCAATCTCCGGGGAGAAACGCGGGTGGGATGCAACGTTCTCCAAGAAAGGCTTTATCGCTCGCCGGAACTGCACAAGTTGGTTTCCCAGCTTAATGTGGTTGTAGAGGATCTGCCTGCGTTCCTCCATCGTGATATCATGCACGTCGATCACAACTTGGCTTTCATGCATGAGGGGAAACGCTGCCTCCTTGAGGTTCTGCTTCGCCCGTTTATAAATATAATCTCTTGAAGTAAGTACGATGCGGGCTCCAGCACTGAGCATTGCTCTAACCTTTGGGAAAATGCGGTTCCAATCGAGAACCAAAGGCAATTCGAATTGGGTCACGCCGAAGGCGTCATCTATCCAAAAAAACTGCTTGGGTTCGTCCGGATTCCAGTGATCCACCATTTGTTGGGATGTTTCGAGTTTTAAAGTGGAGACTCTCCACTGGTCTATAGCCGCCATCGCGAGCATCGCAGCGGTAGTGGTCTTGCCGGAGGCTGGTTCTCCGAGCAAGAGGACAAAACCATGGGCGTCGAGAGCTCGTATCGCTTTGTTGTAGACGGCGGTCAAGACGACCCTCGATAAGTCCTCACGCATCGATTCAAGGAGGGCCCGAGCTTGGCTATAGGCGCGCTCGTCGAGAATCTGGCTCAAGTCGCCTATGCCATAGACTCTTGGCACAAGCATCCGAAGCCGACTACTCTCACGGATCTGCTGGCTAATCCAATCTGCGCCGAAGCATCTGAATTGTTTGACTCCAGCGGCGACGAAGGCTGCCTCGATTTTCTCATCTTGAATACCTGAAACGGCAAAATTCGTCAGGAGGAGGTAGCAGTCGCACCGTCTTTTCAGAACGAGCCGTTTGGTTTTCTCAATTTCGTCATTGAGGTGGGATAGCTTCAGGGGATTGTCAATCTTCGACGTGAACTTGCATTGAATCACGAATCTCCCGCTCAAATCGTCTCCACTTCCTGGGCTCCACTTCCCTGCAAAAGCACCGTCTCTGCCGCCGTCATTCGAATCGAGGAAGGCTTGGACTGTCTGTCCGAGGACCTCCCTTGTGATAGTCAGGCATAACTGTTGAAAACTGTGCCATCCAAGGCTGGGAAGATCATACGTATTCACCGTGCCATTATCGGCGATGCGAATTAGTATTGCCAGTAGCTTACGCTGCCACTTTGACTAACTGTTCCAAATCTCTGAAAAGATCACTCAGCCTACTAACAAGTGTTGAGACTATAACTTTTCAAATATTTAATTCTGCGTTCATCTTAGTAAGTTTAAGATATCGCAATCGGGAATTACACGTGCTGCCCGCTGCAAGCCCCATCGGAAGAACCAGGAGCTGCTGGAGTCGATCATTCGAAATCTCGCCCCCTGTCTGTTCGTCTTAGAGAGTATGCTTTGCACCAGCGGCCGCTCTACGAATTGGGATCAATGACTCAACCACCCAGCGGAAGAAGCGATCGGTTTCGCTGAAAATTTCCAAAAATCCTTCACGCCCAACATAAAATTCTCGACCCTTACAGAAGCGAGGCGACTTCACTTTCTCAACGTACTCTGTCATTGTTTCGACGCTGAGATGAATCCCCGCATTCCTGGCCAGTGC
Organism: Terriglobia bacterium; assembly: GCA_041496565.1. Lineage (GTDB taxonomy): Bacteria > Acidobacteriota > Terriglobia > Acidiferrales > UBA7541 > JBGPTK01. The sequence continues at coordinate 19,220 of JBGQEW010000003.1, forward strand.
AAGTTCCACGATGCTCTGGAAGAGGGGTGACTTCTCAAAATCGACTGCGAGCCTTTGAGCGTACTCGTTTCTGAGGCGTTCCAACTCGCTTTTCCCTTTGTAGCGCACAGGTGCGCCTGGGTGTGTCTTGTCAAAGTATCGTTCCAGCTCTTTGAGCCTAGTTTTCAAAGTGGCATAGAGGTAGTGCAAGGCGGCTGCACCCAAGACTTGACCTCTCTGCGTGATGTGCGAGTCTTCAAGGTCCGCTAGTGCATGCGCGGTTTGCATTTCAGCCTCATCATCCTTAGCTTCGAGCAGCGTCCTATTAAGCAACTCTTTCCGCTCCTCCTCCCACCTCGCAAGCCTTTCGTCACCCTCCTCAAAAAGTGGCAGGATCACCTTGTGAAGTTCCTCTGAGAACCATGTTGCTTCGAGCTCAAAGAAATCGACATCTTTCCAACCCATGTCTGCACTTTCCCTTGCTGGCTCGGTTCGGATGAGCAGGTTGTATCGTTTACTTCGGAACAGGGGTTACCGACGTGATTCTATGCTTTCGCTGGCGTTTAGCACCACATCTTCGGGTTGCTTGGACCCCATGGTGTGGTGATTCTGGCGACCAACAAAGTTACCTGCCAATGCCTTTTTCCTGCGACCTCTTCATTCACTTCCTGAACAGTTTGGTATAGAAGCTTCAGGCTTATTTCATCCGTCCAACCTATTCTATAAATGCGTCCCGCGCTCTTCACTTCACCGTCGTTGTCGTCGCCGCGAGGAGCGCGACAACAGATTTGCTATCCACCGGAAAAAGACCGCAAGCAGCGGATCGTGTTTATGGTGAAAGGGTTTGCTCGTCATGCATCGTGGGCAATAGTACGGATGATCATGCGCCACAGTGGTCCAAGTATCGCACGACAGGACGCGGTTGTCCGCGCGCGGGTGTACCAGAAACGGGGGTGCCTGGTGTGTGTGGTCTTTTGGGGTGTAGGTAGAGAACCCCCTCGCAAAATTGACCGCGCTCCATCGCGCGCCTATACTGAATGAGCGAGAGAGGGAAGCCTTCAACCGCATCTGAAATTTTCCGCAAGCCGAGGGAGAACCGCCATGGATCAGCCCGTCATTCTCAGCGCCGTCCGCACGCCGATTGGAAAATTCATGGGAGGTCTTTCGTCGCTTTCGGCCGTCGCGCTGGGCGCGAAGGCTGTCGCCGAGGCCATCCGCCGCGCCGGTATTGACCCGAAGCAGGTGGACGAAGCGATTCTGGGCAACGTGGTGCAAGCGGGCCTCGGTCAGAACCCGGCGCGGCAAGCGGCGCTCGGCGGCGGATGCGATCCCCGCGTCGCGGCGATGACGATCAACAAAGTTTGCGGCTCCGGCTTGAAGGCCGTGGCGCTCGCGGCGCAAGCCATCGCGCTCGGCGAATCGGAAATCGTCGTCGCCGGCGGCATGGAGTCCATGTCGAATTGTCCTTACCTGCTCCCCGGCGCGCGCACGGGCTACCGCCTCGGCAACGGTGAAATTATTGACTCGATGATCCACGACGGCCTGTGGGACGCCTACGAGGATTTTCACATGGGCGTGACCGGCGAGCTCGTCGCCGAAAAACACAATATCTCCCGCCAGGAGCAGGATCAATTCGCGGTAGAAAGCCATCGCCGCGCCGTCCACGCAATCAAGTCGTGTTTTTTCGGCGAACAAATCCTGCCGATTGAGGTTCCGCAGAAGAAGGGCGCGCCGATTGTAATCAAGACCGATGAGTCGCCCCGCGAAGATTCCTCCATGGAAGCTCTGGCGAAGCTAAAGCCCGCCTTCAAAAAAGACGGCACCGTCACGGCGGGCAACGCGCCGGGAACGAACGACGGCGCCGCAGCGCTCGTCGTCACCAGCGAGCGCACCGCGTCGCGTCTCGGCAAGACGCCGATGGCGCGCATCGTTGCGCAAGCCGTCAGCGGCGTCGAGCCGAAGTGGGTGATGATGGCGCCGGTCGAAGCCGTCGAAAAACTGCTCGCGAAAACGGGCTGGGATCGCGACAAAGATGTGGACCTGGTCGAGTTGAACGAAGCGTTCGCTGTGGCCGCGATTGCCGTCACGCGTACGCTGCGATTGAATCCGGAGAAAGTCAACGTGAATGGCGGCGCCGTCGCGCTCGGCCATCCGATTGGCGCATCGGGCGCGCGCATCCTGGTCACGCTGCTCTACGAAATGCAGCGGCGCAACCTGAAGCGCGGCATCGCGGCGCTCTGCCTCGGCGGCGGCAACGCCGTCGCCCTCGCCGTCGAGCGCTAGCCTTCACGGCGGCTTTCTCGCTGCGAGGGCGTCCCTTCGAACCTCACTCGCCCTCCCTTGCCGTGCGTGCGAGCCTGGTGTATACGCCACAGTTGGAATCTCATGTTCTGCCCGGTCTGCAAAGCCGAATATCGCGAAGGCTTCACCCGCTGTTCGGACTGTGAAGTTCCGCTCGTCTCCCGTTTGAGTTCGCCAGAATCCGGCGATTCATCCGAATCTCCCGAGTTGCTCTGGAGCGGTACAGATGGCGGCATTTTTGCACGCCTTACAGAGGCACTCCATGAGGCAGAAATCCCTTATAACGATGAGCAGACCGGTGCCCGCCTCATCTATTCTTCTGCGCACACTCCGCTTCAGGTCTGGACCCTAAAAGGAAACCACGATGCTGCTCAGGCTATGTTCGATAGCGTAGTTGGCAGCGAGGCGCTGCCCGAAGAAACTGATGCTGAATTAGACGCTCAAGAGAATGAATTGCCCGAAGAGCCGTCCGGTCCACAGGTCGATGACCTCGTCGAGAATTTCGATCCCCACGAAGCGACCATGGAAGTCTGGCACGGAGAAGACGGCGACCTAGCCGATATGATCCGGGTTAGTCTTCGAGAAAATGGCATCGGATGTGTCCTCGACAATTTCACGCCTCCCCTGCATCGATTGAGCGTCTATCCATCGGACAAACTGCGCGCCCGAGAAATCATCCGCGAAATTATTGAGGCCACTCCACCCGAATAGCCGCTCTTGACCTTCCTCCGCCTCCTGTGTTTCCTTTGCTTCCTCTGATTCTCATGCTGTGCTGTATTGGCCGGGAGATTTCATGAACCTCGACGCAATCAAGACGGTTGGAGTGCTCGGAGCGGGGACGATGGGCAACGGCATCGCTCACGTCTTCGCGCGCGCGGGCTACAAAGTGATCTTGCGCGACGTCGAGCAGCGATTCCTCGACCGCGGGCTCGAAACCGTCGCCAAGAATCTCGATCGCGAAGTGAAGAAGGGCAAGATCACCGACGCCGACAAGCCCGCGATCCTCGCGCGCATTCAACCGGCGACCGACGTGAAATCCCTCGCCGCCGCCGATTTCGTCGTCGAAGCCGTGCCCGAGCAGTGGGATTTGAAGCTGCGCGTGTTGCAGGAGGCAGACGCCGTCCTGCGCCCCAGCGCCATTCTCGCGAGCAACACGTCCTCGATTTCGATCACGTCGCTCGCGGCGCAGACCGGTCGCCCCGATCGCTTTATCGGCATGCACTTCATGAATCCGGTGCCGGTGATGGTTTTGGTCGAAGTGATTCGCGGCTTGCAGACCAGCGACGAAACGTTCGCGCTCACGATGGCGCTCGCCGAAAAGCTCGAAAAAAAGCCGGTTGCCGTCAACGACGCCCCCGGCTTCGTCTCGAATCGCGTCCTGATGCCGCTCATCAACGAAGCGGCGTTCTGCGTGATGGAAGGCGTCGCCAAGCCCGAAGCGGTGGACGCGGTGATGAAGCTCGGCATGAATCATCCCATGGGCCCGCTCGAGCTCGCCGACTTCATCGGCCTCGATGTCTGCGTGGATATTCTCGACGTCCTCCACAAAGGGTTCCGCGATCCGAAATACCGCGCCTGCCCGCTGCTGCGCAAAATGGTCGCCGCCGGCTGGCTCGGCCGCAAATCCTCTCGCGGCTTCTTCACTTATTAGCCGGCAGCTTTCAGCAGATCGCAAAGCTGGCGCAGACTCCCCGAGTCCACGTCGCTGATCGCGACGTAGCGCAGCCCGCCCTCGCTCCAGGACTCCATGTTGAACGAGAGCTGCCGCGACACGGAACCGTTCGCGCCTGACGTGAAGTCCAATCCCGGCCGATCCTGAAAAATAAACACGGAGATTCGGTGCTGGCGGACCTGGAAAAGCAATTGCGCTCCGGGTGTCTGATGAAGGTAGGTCACGCGGCCGCCGATCAGTGTGTAGGGCGTGCCCTGAAGTTCCGGCAGATTAAACGTGAACGGCAGCTTCCCCGCAAACCACGGTTTCACCGTATGACGGTCCGTGGAGACAACGTCCACCGGTGTTCCGCTCGCCAGCGTCGCCACGTGCAAGTCCGCAATCTCTCCGAGCGTCCTTCGCTCCTGCGACGCCATCCAGCGATTGCCGGCCGCCAGGGCAATCACAAGAACTGCGGCCGCCACAGCGAGCCCCGGCAACCAGGCTTTCAGCCGGGATGACTTCGGCCGCGAAGAAATTTGCTTTTCGATGCGCTGGCGAAATTCCGCGCTCGGCGTAAATTTCTTTCCGGCCGTCGCCATCGCGCGTTTCATCTGCACTCGCGCCAGAGCATCGGCTGCGCACGCAGCGCAGTTGGGCAGATGAGCGTCGAACGCAGCCTGCTCCGCCGCAGGCAGCTCGCCGTCCGCGTACGCCTCAATTTTCGCGCGCCACAAATCGCACGCCATGGATCAAGCTCCTTGCGCCTTCGCCTGCAGCCCTTCGCGCAGCGCCCGCCGCGCCCGCGCCAGACGCGACATCACGGTTCCGATGGGGATGCCCAGCATCTCTGCAATTTCCTGGTACGACATTTCCTCCACATCGCACAGCAGAACCACTTCGCGGAAGATCACCGGCAGCTTCTCGATGGCATCTTGAAGGATTTGCCGGCTCGACTGATCGAGCAGGATGGATTCCGGCGTTTCCGGTGTAACCGGCATCATCGGTCCGTGTTCTTCTTCATCCAGTGGCACTGTCATCGTCGCCTTCAGCCCGGTCCGGGAAGTCAGGAAAGTGTTCCGCAGGATCCGATAAATCCACGCCCGAAAATTTGTCCCCGGCTGGTATGAACGAAAACCACGCAGCGCTTTCGCGTAGGTTTCCTGAACCAAGTCCTCCGCTTCTTCGCGGTTGTGCGTGAGCCATCGCGCGAAATTATAGAGCGAATCGAAAAGGGGTAGCGCGAGGTCTTCGAAGCTCGCGCCCGGTAACGCCTCATCGGACATAGCCCCGTGAGTGTAAACCCGAAAGGCCGCCATTTATTCCCCATACTTTTCATTTTCCGTTCCGCCGGTCCCTTCAAATCAATTTGGCGCGCTTCGCGGAATAAAAGCTCGTCCGCCCGGTTATCCCTGTGTGAGCAGGAAGCGAGAGGACGCCGGCGAGTTGGCTGTCGCGGCTCACTCTCCGGGTTGTCGGTGGAAACAGCAGGACTCAAAAGGAGTGCGGAATGGGGAAATACATCGAGCAAGACCGCAACAATGACGGCATTGACCGCCGGGCCTTCTTGAAATGCATGGCTTGGGCGGGCACGGGCGCCTTCTGCCTGCTTCAGGGAGGCGTGCTGAAATCGTTTGCATTGAGCCAGCTCACGCGCAACGACATCCAGCACCTCAAAGGCGACTTGAGCTTCATTCAAATCAGCGACAGCCATATCGGCTTCAACAAGGCCGCCAACCCGGATGTAACGGCAACCTTCCAGGCCGCCATTGACAAGATTAACGCCTTGCCCGAGCGGCCGGCCTTTGCGCTCCACACCGGCGACCTCAGCCATCTCTCGAAGCCCGAGGAGTTCGACACGCTCGATCAATTGCTCAAGGGCTTGAAGACGGATCGCGTTCATTTTGTTCCCGGCGAGCACGACGTTTTGAACGACGACGGAAAGCAATTTCGCGAGCGGTACGGCAAAGATTCGGCCGGCAACGGCTGGTATAGCTTCGAACAGAAAGGCATCCACTTCATCGGCCTCGTGAATGTGATGAATCTCAAGGCCGGCGGACTTGGCTCTCTCGGCCCCGAACAGCTCAAATGGATCGAGGACGACGTCCGGAAGCTCAAGAGCAGCACGCCCATCGTCGTCTTCGCCCACATCCCGCTCTGGTCGGTTTATCCCGATTGGGGCTGGGGCACGGACGATAGCGCCCAGGCGCTTTCCTATCTCAAGCGCTTCGGCTCGGTGACCGTGCTGAATGGCCACATCCACCAAACCATGCAGAAGATCGAAGGCAACGTGACGTTTCACACCGCCTCCTCGACAGCCTTCCCGCAGCCGCAGCCGGGAACCGCGCCTTCTCCGGGGCCCATGAAAGTGCCCGCGGAGGAATTGCGTCGCTTGCTGGGAATCACGAATGTGAATTTTATTCGCGGTAAACACTCACTCGGCATCATTGATTCAAATCTAGAAAACTGAGGACATGCCATGAAAACGCTTGAAAGCACAAAGAAGGAACTGAAACATCTGGTGATCGGTGTGGCGCTTTTCGTTCTGGTCACTCTGGCCTTTGTTTTTTTTACTTCGGGCAGCGCCAGATCGGCGACTCCGCCTGGCGCCAAGGACAGCAAGACGTTTGAGGTCGCCATCGACAACTTCAGCTTCGGGCCTGCCACGTTGACGGTGTACGTGGGTTCGAAGGTCACTTGGACCAATCGGGACGACGTGCCTCACACCGTCACCAGTACCGATCAAAAATTCAACTCGCGCGCCCTGGATACGGACGAGAAATTCGCCTTCGAGTTCAAGGACGCTGGGACGTTCGAATATTTCTGCGCGCTTCATCCGAGGATGACGGGCAAGGTGATTGTGAAGTAGTCGCGGTCACCGGGGGCTGCGGACTCGTTCCCGTGGATGTCTTGGAAGGGATCATGACTGCAGATGCTATTGGGCCTTGATCCATCGCCACAGCCCTCACCCCACCACTCGGGGCAGGCGCGTCGCCACTAGGCGCGCTTGCCCCGCCCCCTTCTTGGTGCAGGATCCCTCTGTCCCGCGCTCTGCTTCGCAAAGCACTGGGCGCCCTGCTATCGGCTCATAATCTGCACGAACAGGTTCTCAAACTTCTCCACATCCGCCTGCATTTGGACACTCGCCGGATGAAGTTGCGGGGGTGGCGTCAAATGGCCCGCCCACTTCTCGCGGTCAACCGGCCCGGGACTGCTGTAGGCCTGGAAGAATATCGGAACGCCGCTCGGCTTCTTCCAGATTGTGGTGTTGCCGTACGAGGGTCCGTGGTTGATATCCACGTCGAGATACATCGTCTCCGACTCCTTGATCACCGTCGGATCAATGATCGACGCCACCGTCAACTCGTCCCACATCATTGACCACGTCGTCGTCCCCGCGGGTGGCGGGGTCTCAAAATAATTCTGCCTAACATGCTTGGCCAGAGGTCCACCGGCTTCGACCACTCGCCGCATCAGGCGCTCGCTCGACCGCACCTGCGCGCCCACCTCAAACGGGCTGACGACGATTTCCTTCCACGGCTCGCGCACCACGATCGCCGCAGCCTCAGGATCCCACCACCAGTTGAACGACGGGCTTCCCGTGCTGCTTCCCCCCATGATGTAGATGGCCTTCGTCAGCGGCACGATCCCCGGATCCATGCGCACCGCCAGCGCCACGTTCGTCAGCGGACCCGCGCAGTACAACACCACTTGCCCCGGATTGGCGCGAATGGTGTCGATGATGAAATCGGCTGCGCGGCCCGGCCTGGGCTTGATCTTCGGAAATCCGCCGGGCGGCATCCAAGTCTCGCTCGGTTTTGGCGCATCCGGATTGAAGGAGCCGTGCCATCCGACATAGGATCCGTACATTGCCTCACGCAACTCCTGCTCCCGTTGGGTATTCAGCAAGGGTTGTTCGGCGCCCTTGATAACCGGTACGTCCGGTCGTCCGGCTTGTTCGACGGCCCAGAGAGCGAACACGGTTGATGGTTCAACCCATTGATCTCCACTTACGGTTGTGATTCCCAGCAAATCAATCTGCGGCGCACGCAGCAGCATGAGCAGGGACAACAAATTTGTTCCCTGCGGGCCGGCGCTATCCTGATCGGCGATGACTTTGATCTTCCCCTGCTGGGCCTCTGCCGAAGAATACACAAGGATGGAAATCAAAACGGCGGTCAATATCGCTAGTCGTCTCATAAAAATTTGCACCTTTCCCAATTCAGCGCTTCGTCACAACGCCGGGATGCTCAGCCTGTTGGCATGAGGAATACTACATTAGGATGGGTGCTCTGGGAATCGAGCTCGTTCTTGTATACTTCGGGATCTCGAATCTGCTCAGTGCTGACCGCCTACCTCCGCGTTAGCTTCGTTGTTTTTGCGGGGGCGCGAGTTGTATACTCGTCGCCACGCCGGGGACCGAACGTGATATTTTGGTCAGTAGTATCGAGCACGGGCTACGTGACTTTGTTCGAGTCCGTCCGGCGCGGCGCGAAGCTCCCTTGGCTGCGCGAATGAGGTCAGCATGGTAAAACTGATCGCTGGCCGCAGGCAGATTGAGGAGCTACGGAGTTGTGGTTGCGTTCGCTTTCGCAGGGAGAGGATGCCATGAAGCAGACTTTTGCTATCGCTATCGGAGGCGCGGCCGGTCAAGGCGTCGCCACGCCGGGAGACATTTTCGCGAAAATCTTCAGCCGCCGGGGCCTGCACCTGAATGCCTACAATGCGTATCAATCCATCATCCGCGGCGGCCACACTTTTCTAACCATTCGTACGGGGCCGGACAAAGTCACCAACATGGGTGACCGGATCGACCTGCTGATTCCTCTGAACCAGGACTCCATGGATCGCCACCTCGGCCTGCTCAGCGCCGGCGCTGCTTGTATCTATAATGTTGAGACGATCAGCCCGGGCGCCGCCGCGGCGGGCGTGCAGCTCTGCCCGCTTCCGGTTTCAAAGCTGGCCGACATCAGCCGCAACAAAATCGCCCAGAACACGCTCGCGCTCGGCGCCGGCCTCAGCATGATGGGTGTCGGCTTCCAGGCGCTGGCGGACGCCCTGGCCGAACAGTTCAAAAAGAAAGGCGAGGCCGTAGCAGCGGAAAACATCGCCGTGGCGCGAGCCGGCTATGAATACGCCACCGCGAATTTCAAGCCTTTTGCCAACCCGCTTACCATGACGGAGAATCGCTACGCCATCCTGAGCGGAAACACCGCGTTGGCCATGGGCGGCGCGGCCGCCGGAGTGAAATTCTATTGCGCATACCCAATGAGTCCTTCGACCGGCGTCCTGCACTGGATGGCGGCGCACGCGCGCAAAGCAGGCATCATGGTCCGGCAGGTGGAAGACGAGATCGGAGTTGTGAACATGGTGATCGGCGCGGCGCACGCCGGCGTCCGCGCGATGTGCGCCACGTCGGGTGGCGGCTTCGCTCTGATGAGCGAGGGGCTCGGCATGTCGGCCATGACGGAAATCCCGGTGGTGGTCATTGACTGCCAGCGCGCCGGCCCATCCACGGGCGTGCCGACCAAGACCGAGCAGGGCGACCTCTGGCAGATGCTCGGCGCCGCGTTCGGCGATTATCCGCGTGTCATCGCCGCTCCGCTCGACATCGGCGATTGCTTCCAGATGATCCCCGAAATATTCAACATCGTGGACCGCTTCCAGTGCCCCGGCCTCGTGCTTTGCGATCTATTGCTGTCTGAGGGCCGCCTCAGCGTGGAGCCCAAGGAGCTCGACTTCGACCAGGTCATCGATCGCGGCGAGATGATCACTGCGGCCAACGGGGAAAACGCTGGAGAGGGCGGCAACGGGACTTACAAACGCTATCGGATCACCGAGAGCGGCGTGTCGCCGCGCGCCATTCCCGGCGTGCCCGGCCACATCCATGTCGTCGCGAGCGACGAACACGACGAAGACGGCGTGTTGATCAGCGACGAATTCACGAACCCAGCCAAGCGCCGCGCCATGATGGAGAAACGCATGCGCAAAATGGCCGGCATCGAAGCCGCCGTTCCGCCGCCCTCGCTTTCTGGCCCGCGCCAGGCCGATGTCACCTTGATCGGCTGGGGCTCGACCTATGGTGTAATCCAGGAAGCCTGCGAGATCCTCAACGAGCAGGGAATCTCCGCCAATCAACTCCAGATCCGCTGGCTCGTTCCGCTGCACGGCGAGGCGATTCTCGAGCTTCTGAGGGACTCGCGGCACACGATCCTCGTCGAGAACAACTACAGCGGCCAGTTTGCACGCTACCTGCGCAGCGAAACCAGCTTTGTTCCCGACGGCCACATCCGCAAGTACGACGGGGAACCATTCATGCCGCACCACATCGTGGAAGCAGTGAAGGAGCAACTGGCGGGGAAGACCAAACTATCAGTTCCGATGCACGAGATCGTGGTTTGAGGTAAAGGGGAAAACATGGCGACAACTTTAGAACCTCCGAGGCAACTGAAGCTGGCCGATCTGAAAGGCAAGGTCGATCCCGACTGGTGCCCCGGCTGCGGCGATTTTGGCGTGCTCGCAGCCGTGCAAAAAGCCCTTTTCGAATTGCAGATTCCGAACCATGATGTGGTCACCATCAGCGGCATCGGCTGCTCCTCCAACTTCCCCGGCTATATCAATACCTACGGCATGCATACCCTGCACGGCCGGGCCCTGCCGGTGGCCACCGGAGTGAAGCTCGCCAATCACGGGCTCACCGTGCTGGTGACGGGCGGCGATGGCGACGGCTTCGGGATCGGCGGCAACCACTTTGTCCACACCATGCGCCGTAACGTCGACTTGCTCTACATCGTCATGGACAATCAAATCTACGGCCTCACCACTGGCCAGACCTCGCCGACCAGCCGCATCGGCATGAAGACGAAAAGCATGCCCTTCGGCAATATCGAATCCCCCGTAAATCCGATTTCGCTGGCCTTGTCGGCTGGGGCCACCTTTGTCGCCCGCGGCTTCAGCGGCGAGCAGAAGCATCTCACCGAGCTGATCAAGCAAGGAATCAAGCACCGGGGCTTTTCGTTCCTCGACGTCTTCAGCCCTTGCGTCACGTATAACCTTGACAATACCTACCAGTGGTTCCGTCCGCGCGTGAAGAAACTCGAGGACGATGCCGCGTACGACCCCGCCGATTGGATGGCTGCCATGGAGAAGTCCCTGCTCTGGGGTGAAGAGATTCCCATCGGAAAGTTCTTCGAGCGCACCGACCTGCCCACCTTGCACAGCGCCGAGCCGGTGCTGAACGAAGGCCCGCTGGTCCATCGCGATCCGCGTGTGCCTCTCGACGTGGCTCGCTCGTTCATCGAAGAGTTGATGTAGCCGAACGGGCAGCGATTGCGGCCCATGCTCTGACGGTTTACCGGTTGGTTCTGCGGCTGAAGCAGAGCGAAGAGGTTGTCTCTCGCCGACCCAACCTCGAAGACTCGAACTGGGAGGCGAGATGATCAAGGCGCTTCTATCATTGCTGGGTGTGGAGATCGTGGCGTTCGTCGCCTACTGGATCACCTCGGCAAGAAAAGCCCTCGCGGCAGACGGTGCTGCCGCTCCTGCGATCAGCTCCATGGCACTCCCGATCCGCCTCGGGATCGGATTCGTCACCAACTTCTTCGACACCTTGGGAATCGGTTCTTTCGCCACCACCACATCGCTCTTCAAATTCCTGCGCGGCGTCAAGGACGAACTCATTCCCGGCACGCTGAATGTCGGCCACGCGATCCCGACGGTCGCCGAGGCGCTGATCTTTGTCTCGATCATCAAGGTGGACTTTCGCACCTTGATCGGAATGATCGCTGCCTCCGTGCTGGGCGCCTGGCTGGGCGCGGGTGTCGTGGCCCACTGGCCGCGCAAGAGGATCCAGATCGGGCTGGGCATCTGCCTGATTGGGGCCGCAATTCTTATGGCCATGACCCAGTTGAATGTGTTTCCCGTTGGCGGCGACCGCCTGAGTCTCGAAGGCGTTCGCCTGTGGATCGGCCTGCTCGGAAACTTCAGCCTCGGGGCTCTGATGACTCTGGGGATCGGCCTCTACGCCCCCTGCATGATTCTGGTCAGCCTGTTGGGCATGAATCCGAAGGCGGCGTTCCCCATCATGATGGGCTCGTGCGCTTTCTTGATGCCCGCGGGCAGCGTGCGCTTCATCGGCAGCCGCCGTTACGATCTGCCGGCTGCCGTGGCCCTTGCCATTGGCGGCGTGCCGGGCGTTCTCCTGGCGGCGTTTTGGGTGAAATCGCTTTCCCTGACGGCCATTCGATGGCTGGTCGTTGTCGTTGTGCTCTATACGGCGGGCATGTTGCTCCACTCCGCTTTCAAAGCGCCTTCACCAGCGGAGGCGGACCAGCCCGGCGGTCCGCAAGCGGCAGCAAAGTAGTAGCTGCGCTGCGCGCAACGCCGGAGTTCAGCGGCGTGCCGCTTGCCGCCGCGTCCCCGCGAATGTCGAGTTTGACGGCGGATACTTGGCCGCCAGCCTCACGATGGTATTGATCCCGCGAAACGTCGCGCGGATTCCGAGTCTCTTCTCCATTGAGACGTTGGAAAAAGTTGACTCACCCTGCCTCGTCTGACACAGCCAGTAAATCTCCCGGCCATGCGTGTGAAAATCATCAATGGCGGTCTTGAATTCCATCAGCATCCGCTCGGATTCGCGTCCGAGTGGCTCTGCCAAAAATCCCACGCAGAACGCGCCGGCGGACTTTAGATCGGCATCGCGAAACGGCTTGTATTGCGCCGTCGCCGCAACTTCCGCATCGGTTCGAACGAACGTTGCGACTTCATATCCGAGCGCTTTGCAAAGGCAGCTTTCAATTTTCCCTTCCAGGCTTGCGGTGGCTTTCGAGCCTGTTTCAAAAATGACGTTTCCGCTCGCGATGAAAGTTTCCACTCTCGAAAATCCGAGAGATGCAAACAGCTCGCGCAGCTTATCCATTTTCACGACGTGGCCGCCGACGTTGATGGCTCGAAGGAAAGCGACATACCGTGGCATCGGTTTGACCTCAGTGACCGGCGCGAATTTCTGAGCCAGTGGAAGTGGGCGAGCCTACATTACAGCGCCAGGCTGCGAAATTGGATTGGGCGGCGCCGGGCGCTGCCGGTTGGAAGATATCTCGCCGCTTTCACCGCCGCGGCGCGCTACTTCTTCTTGGGCGGATATTTCTCCAGGGACTTTCTGACCATGTCGTCCAGTTTGCCTTCGAGCTTGGTGGCGTCGCTTTTCTCCTGGCTGGCGACCGCGCGCCAGACCAGGGAATGAGTGCTCGGGTCGCGCAGATCGATAACCAGAGTGCCCTCGGTGTACGGCACCCTCACGGCGCGCGTGCCCCAGCCGCGCCATCCGGCAGGGTAAGTTTCAACTTCCATCTTGCGGGCCGACCCGAAATGGTAGTTTACGATGAGATCGGATCCTCGGGACCCCATCTCCAGGCCTTTGGCCGTTAGACCGCGTTCGATGTCGGCTTCGATGCGTTTTTTCACCAGCTCGCTGTTCAGGGCCGGATTCTTGCTGTTCAATTGGCCGCCACGGATGGTGAATGTCTTGTACTTGCTGAAATCGGCGGCCTGGTCGAATTCGACCGTGATTTTTTGCGCCAATGCGCCATGAGCGGCAAGCAGGCTCAGCGTGAGCGCTCCCATCACTCGCAACATTACGCGCTGGATCAGTTTTAGCGTGTCGGCTTGGTTCGGGCACTGCTGCATTTTTCACCCCCCGCGTAGCTCCCGGCAGTGTATCAATTCCGCGGGCTCTTCCGCAAAACTTCGTGCCCCGGCCCGCGATCGAACGGCAAAATCGAACGTTGGCACAAGTCTCTCAAAGGGGAGTGCATCCGGCCGCGCACGCGCCTGTTTTGCTCCTCAGTTGCGCGCGGCGGCCAGACGTTGCTTCAATTCGTCGGACCAATTCACCACCACATGCAGTTCGGCCTGCGTCTGCTTGCCTTCCACCGGCTGAATCATGATGAAGTGTCGGCCATCCGGCAGCACGCCGTAGTCATGGTGGGACAGCAGAAAGTCGCCCTCAAACAGTTGCCGCGGTTTGCCGACCGCGAGCGCCGGCCGTGCCTTCACATCCACGGCCATAAACTTCGTGGGTGTGCGGAAATATAGTTCCGACCCGTTCGGCGCCCAAACCGGCTCGCGGCCTCCATCGGTAGAAGCTTGCACTCGTTCGCCCGGACCCGGGAACGCTTGCAAATAGACCTGCGCCCGGCCCGACTGCGCGGAAACGTACGCGATCCAGTGGCCATCGGGCGAGAAGCGCGCATCGAACACGCGTGCCAGGCCCGGGAACATCTGCTTCCGCTGGGCGCTTGCCTTGATCGGCTGCAGCCACAGCGCTGCATCGTTGGCGGCCGGGTTGAATGTGCTGTACAACAGTTCCCCGCCGTCGGGCGAGAACGAGTCCGGTTGCGCCCATTGTTCCGAATCGATTTTCTCCGGCGGACTGCTGCCGTCCGCCGCCACGACATACAGACTGGCCGGGTTCGTGTAGATCACGCGATTGCCGTCCGGCGACCAGAGCGGATCCCCGCAATCACCTCCCTGCGTGAGGCGCGTCAATGCGTCGCGCTCCCGGTTGTAAATCCACAGGTCGGCGCTCGCATTCTCCACGAGCGTTGTGACGATCCGCTTGCCGTCGGGCGAGACGCTCAAGTCCTCGAACCCACGCACCTGCGTCCCCAGCGGCTCAACTTTGCCCGCCATGTCCACGCTCACCAGGCGGTAGTCCTTCTGCACGCCCCCGGTCAGGTAAATCAGCGTGCCCGTAGACGACAACGCATAGTCGGCGGCGCCATACCATTCGTCCCGGGTGACGCCCTCGATCAGCGGCACCGCCGGCCCGGTCACCTTGAGGTTGCTGGCATCGAACGGTGCGCCCATCAGCACGTCGCCGCGCGTGAACACAAGGTAGCCGGGAGCCAAATATCGAGCGTTGGCGCCTTCGTCCATCACTACCGTCCGCTTGCCGGTGATGAGCGAATAGGCCTCTGTTTTGTAGTGCTGTGCCAGCCAACTGGCGCCCGCCGTGGTAAACAGAATGGTCTTACCGCCGGGAAGAATCTGCGGCCAGCGGAAGCTCCCCGCCACTTCTCCGCTCCCAGCCTGCAGCACCACCTTTGGCGTTCCGCCCTCTTCCGGCACGCGCCGGATCTCTGCCACGCCCGCGGGGGCGAAATAAATGAATCCATCGTCTCCCCAGGATGCCCCACTGATGTTGGAAACCTCGCACAGAGTCTCGGGCGGACCGCCGTCGGAGGAAACCTTCTTGAGCGCTCCGCCGGAGAAGAATCCGATCCAGCGTCCGTCGGGAGAGAAGAATGGCGCCGAGCCCCCGGCAGTCGCCGGCAAGGGGGTTGGCGCTAATTGGTCGAGTTTCCTCGCGATCAGCTCAAATGTTTGTGCTTGAGGGGTCGCCAAGTCCCCGCTTTTTCCTGTGTCGCTCTCCCGTACAACAACGTAGGCCACTCGCGTTCCGTCCTGCGTGATGGCCAACGCACTCGCACGATCCGCTTCGGCGTGCCGTGCGTGTGCTGCCAGGGTGACGTGCATCACGGGGCCGTTCGGCGGGCGTGTTCGCGAGGGAATGAGAATCAAGGTAGCCGCGAGAGCGACGGCGAGAATCGCGGCGATTGCCCACGGCACATGACGAGCCCAGCCAGAAACTCGACTTTCGGCGGCATCTGCAAGAGTTGGGACAAGATCCGGCGTGCCGTTCTGCACTTCTTCAATGGTGATACGGGCATCGCCGATGGCTTGAAGCCGCTGCTTCACATCCTTGTACAAACACCGCTTGAGCAAATCGCGAATGCGCGGCGGAACGGCCTGAGGGAGAGCGCTCCAGTTGGGCTCATCTCGCATGACCGCGGCGAGCGTTTCCGAAACAGCCTCCCCGCCAAACGCGCGCTTGCCCGTCAGCATCTCATAGAGGAGGCAGCCGAACGCCCAAATGTCGGCACGGCGATCGACGGACTTTCCCTTGGCTTGTTCGGGAGACATGTACGCAGCGGTGCCGAGAATAATGCCGGCCTTCGTCGCCAGCCGGCTGATCGTGGGCGAGGAGGAAATATCGCCAGGGGCGGATTCGCCTTCAAGCGCTTTCGCCAGCCCGAAATCAAGCAGCTTCACCGAGCCTTCCGGCGTGATTTTCACGTTCGCTGGCTTCAAATCGCGATGAATGATCCCTCGCTCGTGCGCATATTCGAGGCCCTCGCAAACTTGCCTGGCAACCGGAAGCGCTTCTTCGACGGGAATCGCTCCCTGCGCAATCCGCTCGGCCAGGGTCGGCCCTTCCACCAACTCCATCACCAGGGCTCGTATGCGATTCGATTCTTCGAATCCGTATATCGCGGCAACGTTGGGATGATTGAGCGAGGCGAGGACTTTGGCTTCGCGCTCGAAGCGCGCCATGCGTTCGGCATCGGCAGCGAAAGCCTCGGGCAAGACCTTCAGTGCCACATCGCGCCCAAGTCGCGTATCGCGGGAGCGATACACCTCACCCATTCCGCCCGCGCCCAGCGGCGATCGAATTTCATAGGGGCCGAGTTTTGTGCCAGAAGCAAGAGCCATGGGTGCGCACCATTATAACGTGCAGAGCAGGTTGCAGCGCACGCGGCGATTCGGGGTGGTTTGTCGGCAAACTGGCAGTGATCCGGATGGCACCGAGCGGACCAGTAACGATAAGTCGGCTTGTAGGAAGTGATCTCCGCGCTTGGCAACGATTCTGGACGGATTACGGGCCATCCGGAAGTTGAGACCGATGGACATGGTGAAGCTACAATGATCTTGTCAGGCGGAACGGAAGCGGGCTCTGGGGGAACCCAACCTTGCCGAAGGATAACCTAATGTCGTATCGAGACGATGAATGGCGGTGCGAGGACTTGCCTCCGTGCGTTTGCCCAATCCTACATCAGATCGGTAGAACGCAATGCCGTGAAAATCCCCGCCTGAAGGGCGGAGTATTCGAGAACGGAGAGCGTCCTCTCCCCATTTCAGACTGAACCAACACAGGTTGAGCAACTGCTCGCTGCCATCGCTGGTGAAGGTGCCGTTTCGAATCCAGAGGCAATCTTCGGAGGCGTCTTCTTAGCTCACCATCCTCGCGCGAGAGGGACCCAATTACTTCCTCCAAATGCTCTTTGCTTTTTCTTCGCCTCGTGCTAGACTGCTGCCCGTTTCGCGGGAAGCGCGACGCGGTAGCCACTCTGTAGTAAACTCCGGGCGCCTCCGATTATGGTCGGATGCCTGGATAAAAATCTCGGCAGGAATTTGGAACGCGAGAGGTGGAATGATGGTGGACGAAAGGGCGAAGATGCTGGAATCGGCGATCGCACAAATTGAAAAGCAGTACGGCAAGGGGTCCATCATGCGGCTGGGCAATCGCGACATCTTGGTGCCGGTGAGCGTGATTCCCACCGGGTGCCTTTCGCTCGACGCCGCGCTCGGCGTTGGCGGCTTTCCGCGCGGCCGCGTGGTTGAAGTGTATGGCCCGGAATCGGGCGGCAAAACGACGATGACGCTGCACATCATCGCCGAAGCGCAAAAGATGGGCGGCCAGGCCGCGTTCATTGACGCTGAGCACGCGCTCGATCCCGCTTACGCCCGCAAGCTCGGCGTGGACGTGGACAACCTGCTCGTCTCCCAGCCCGACAACGGCGAGCAGGCGCTTGAAATCGCCGAGGCGTTGATCCGTTCGGGCGGCGTGGACGTGGTTGTCGTGGACTCCGTTGCGGCGCTGGTTCCGAAGGCCGAGCTCGAAGGCGAAATGGGCGATCCGCAGATGGGATTGCAGGCGCGCCTGATGTCGCAGGCGCTGCGCAAGCTCACCGGCATCGTCTCGAAGTCGCGCACCTGCCTGATCTTTATCAACCAGATTCGTGAAAAAATTGGCGTGATGTTCGGCAACCCGGAAACCACCACCGGCGGACGCGCCCTCAAATTTTATTCCTCCATTCGTCTCGACATTCGCCGCATCCAGGCCATCAAGGAAGGCGACCGCGTCGTCGGCTCGCGCACGCGCGGCAAAGTGGTGAAGAACAAAGTCGCCGCGCCGTTCCGCGAGGCGGAATTCGACATTATTTATGGCGAAGGAATTTCGCGCGAAGGCGATTTGATCGATCTCGGCGTCGCGAAAAACGTGCTTGAAAAATCCGGCACGTGGATTTCCTTCGGCGGCGAGCGTCTGGGCCAGGGCCGCGAAAACGCCCGCCTGTTTCTGAAGGAAAATACGGACATCCGCGACAAAATTGAACTGATCTTGCGAAAACAACTGGGCTTGCTCGCGGTTTCCGCCGCCCCGGCAACCGAATCGCCGAAAGAATCCACCAAGGAAAGCGCAAAGGAAGCCGCAAAGCCCGCGTCGCAGCCCGCGCCTGCACTGGTAAAAAGCAAGGCCGCGCGCTAGCCACGGCGCGATTCTTCTCTCGCGCTTCTGCGCGGCTTTTTCACTGTAAGACTCCCGCGGAAAAGCGCCAAAATTTGTCCCGCGCTGTATCATGCGCAGCGAAGTGTGCGTAGTTGGAGCACGCCAAGCCTTCTCACCGCGATTCCTCCCGCTAAGTTCCTTTCTTTGTGCGCGATAAATCTAGTACTGAATGGCACCAAAAGTGCACTATCCAGTTCATGCTTTTTGGTTGCGAACAATGAACAAAGTCCAATACAATTTAGATTCGTCCTCGGCTTCAGGACCAGTTCGGTGCTATAAGCTGTTGCCAAAGGTGAGATCTCAGATGGTGCATCGCCCAGCCCGCACTCGAATTGTCGTCGCACTGCTCTCCCTGCTTTTGGCGGGGGACGGCGCGGGACTTTTTGCCGCCCCGCTCAAATCGCGCAGCAAGCCCGCGAAGCACAGCCACAGTTCCCGCAGCCGCAAATCTGCCATTGTGGATCCCACGATCGGCGACAACACCGAGTTCGACGATCCGATCGTGCGTGGGATCGCGGTTGACGCGCTGGGAAAGGCGAACGGTTCTGTGCTGGCGATGAACCCCAAGACGGGGCGCATTCTCACCATCGTTAATCAGAAGATGGCTTTTTCCTCCGGATTCGAGCCGTGCTCGACGATCAAGCCGACGATCGCGCTCGCGGGCCTCGAGAAAGGCGTCATCACGCGCGACACAATGCTTCCCGTCGGGCGCCGGCGCTATATGGATTTGACCGAAGCCATGGCGCATTCGAATAATGTTTTCTTCGAAGAGGTCGGCCGCAGGCTCGGTTTTGACAACGTGCATCACTACGCCAGCCTGCTCGGACTCGGCGAACGTGCAGGCTACAACATTCCTGAAGAGCAGCCAGGTTTCCTGCCTACGGCAACGCCACGGATGGGTGTGGGAAGAATGTCGAGCTTCGGTTCGGGAATCCGAGTCACGCCGCTGCAACTTGCTTCTATGGTTTCCACGCTCGCCAACGGCGGCACGATGTACTACCTGCAATATCCACGCAACGCGGAACAGCGCGAGAGCTTCACCCCGCGCGTCCGGCGTCAACTCAACATTCAGCCGCTTCTCCCCGAGCTGCGCGAAGGCATGCTGGCCGCGGTTCTCTACGGCACCGCGAAGCGGAGCTTCGACCCGGATGGCGATCAGACGCTGGGCAAGACGGGTACCTGCAACGATGAGAGTCTAGGCGGGAGGCTGGGGTGGTTTGCTTCCTACGCCGACCAATCGCAGCCGAAGATTGTGCTTGTTGTCCTGCTCCGCGGAGGCGGCCGGCGAACCAGCGGCCCTCACGCCGCGGACGTCGCGGGGCGCATCTACCACGGCTTGCGCGAACGTAATTACTTCACGGAAAATCAGGCCGCGCCGGAGACGGTGTACGCCGGCAGCGGCACTCGATAGTCTTTCCACTTCTCAATTTAATTTCTTAAGCGGCGCTCGCTGGGCGACTGCCCCGCCGGGGACGGCTCGTCCCTTGCGGCCGCACGCTCCGGGGCTTGCGCGCCATCTTCTGCCATTTCGATAGATGCATCGGCTGAAACTGCGCCTCGTAGCACGTGTCGCACAGTTCTTCGACGCCATCACCGATCAGGCGCGGCCGAAACATCTGGCCGCACTCCGGACAGTTTTCTTCTGGACGCTGGGCGAATTTGTCGGGGGGAAAAAATCTGCTGCCTTCCATCTCGAGGCCTCCTGCGGCGCTTCTGCCCTGCGGAGGGCGTTCGTCCAGTCGAGCGGCGAATACCGGTGGGATAATCTATGCAAACCCTGCGCCAAAAGGGAATCGCAACAAAGCGTTGAACTTGCGCCAGCCCGGACTCGCGAATTCTGCAAGATGTTTCCTCTTTTCTCCCAATCCAGTCACTCCTTTGCGCTAGCCCCGACCAGACAGGCGTTTACCCTGTAGCGTCGCCGTCGTCAAATTGGGCTTTGGGAAAACGGGTCTCCCACGTTATTCTGCACACCCTTTGGGAGACTGGATCCGCATGGACGTTGAACCGAACCTGAGTCGCCGCAGCACGAGTTTGAGAATCGGCGCCTGGGCGCTTCTGGCTCTCTGTGCGTTCGGCGCTCTCGCGGCATCCTTCTATCAGCGGTTGTCTGGCGAGCAGGCTCTGGCGCATCAGATCCAGCTCGCGCGCGCCGAAGCGTCCCGAATTCAAGCCGAGGTCACGCTCTTCACCGCGCGAGAGATTTCTCGAGGCTTGCCCTTCAACGCCGTCCTCGAAGGATTCGGAATCGACCCGCCCACGACGGCCAAGCTCGTCGCATCCACGCGGCCGGTCTTCGATCTGCGGCATCTCCGCGCCGGCAACGAGCTGGCGATTGGCCGCTCCGTGCTGGGCGATCTGCGCGCCGTGCGTTATCAAATTGACTCCGGCCACGTGCTATGGATTGCTCCCAGCGGCCAAGAATTTCGCGCAGAAATTCAGACGATTCCTTTCTCCACCGACGCCGCCGGCGTCGCGGGAAAAATCGAAGGATCGCTCTTCGAGTCCGTTGTGGATGCGGGCGAGCGGCCCGAGCTCGCGATGCGGCTTGCGGACATTTTCGCCTACGACCTCGACTTCTACACCGACCCGCGTCCCGGCGATTCGTTTCGCGTCGTTGTCGAAAAAAAGCGGCTCGCGAACGGGCAAGTCGCCGCTTACGGCCGCATCCTCGCCGCCGAATACAACAATGCGGGCCACATTTATCGCGCGGTGCTGTTCCACGACGCGAGAGGCCGCGAAGCCTACTACACGCCGGAAGGCAAGTCGCTGAAGCGCGCGTTCCTGCATTCACCGTTGAAATTTGCCGCGCCGGTGACGTCGCATTTTAGCCTGCACCGCCTGCACCCGATCTTGAAAACGGTTCGCGCTCACCTCGGCACGGATTACGCCGCGCCCACCGGCACTCCGGTGCAAAGCATTGGCGACGGCAAAGTTGTATTCGCGGGGCGCAAGGGCGGCGCCGGCAATCTGGTTCACGTCCAGCACACGAACGGCTACGAGACGTACTACATGCACCTCTCGCGAATTCTGGTGCGCTCCGGCCAGCGCGTCGGACAAGGCCAGCGCATCGGCCTGGTCGGCATGACCGGACTCGCGACCGGACCGCACCTCGATTTCCGCATCGAGCGCCGCGGACAGTTCCTCAATTTCGAGCGGCTGTCGCCGCCGTCGTCGGAGCCGGTCCTGCGCCGCGACATGGCTGAGTTCGCCGCCACGCGCGACCACGCCATCGGCCTTCTGCCCGACCTGAACGCAACGCTCGCGCGCAATCACGATCTTCGAGTCCCGGCGCCGACTGCCGGGGCGCACCCCGCCTCGAGCTCGCCCGTCGCACGGTAAGGCCCCGGCTCCTGCAGCGATTCCTGCGCGCATCGAGATCGGCAACTCTTTGGGATGACGAGATAACGGCACAAGTCCTAAGCACCGCAAAATCAGAATCATTCGAGCGGATCACAGGCTGGTCGGACGGCTAGCCCACCTCAGATATGAGTTTCTGGTGCCGAAATGTCGGCAATTGCCGAAATATCGGCAGTAGCCGGAGTTCTTGCGGTGCGAAAATGCGCGCGAGAAAAAAGGCCGTTTTCGGTGTGATTAGAGAAGAAGTAGAGTGGAAAAGTAGAGGGGCGAATGAGGGAAAGGGTAGAAAAATGGCTGGAGCGCCGCCGTTCGGGGCGGAATGCCGGGCCAAAGCCCGGCGCTACAACTCTGAGCGAGTCGGCGGAACAATGGCGGTTGCGCCGCCACTCAGGGAGGCATGCCGCGCTAAAGCCCGGCGCTACATCTCCGCGCGAGTCGGCGGAACAATCGCTGTAGTGCCGCCGTTCAGGGCGTGATGCCGGGCTAAAGCCCGGCGCTACAGCTCCGCGCGAGTCCGCGGAGGGCCTGGTTGGCGTGGGGTCGTGCGCGCTCATGGACATATTTAGCACAGAAGGGGCAGGCAAGTTCAAGGGGCTCTGTGTGTAAATTTTATGGAGGGTGGGCGTTGGGTTGCGGGTCGGGGGGGATAGGTGGTTGGTGGCGGGTGCTGAATGAGAGGGGAGACACGAGGCCCGACATTAGATTTGTTCGTAAAGATGGGGACATGGCTGCGCTTGCCCGCCAACCAAGTCGACTCGGTTGAAGGAGCCGACGTCGTTTTCTAAGCAGTTATGGGCAAGAGCCACGCCGACGAGCTCGAGAAGCAGGAAAAGCGAGACGACTTTCTTCTTCATGGAGTCCTCCTTTGTTGGTTCAGGGATTTGGGTCTATCGAAGGTGACGCTCGCCGGGTTCAGAAGTCCGTTGAGGATAGGGGGTAGGTGTGTTGTTAGGGTTGCAACTTGCTGGAGCTTTTTTTGGCTTCCTTTGAGGTTGGCGCTTGTTCAGATGGCTCGTTGGTCTTCTCTGTCCCCGGACCGCAGGGGATTGAGAGTCGGGTTCTGTCCTCGCGAAGTAATTCCAATTGGTGCTGAAGAATCGGTTGCAGGGCTTCCTGCTGACTCTTGCGGATGTCGGAAAGCAACTGTAAGCCGTAGAAAGCGAGCAGAATCGTGATCAGAACAGGAATCAACAGAGAGCCGTTTGCGAGGCGCCAGAGCCATTCGGCCCGTTCACGGGCCGATGATTGCGCTGCCGGGCCTGCGACCACTGCGCCAGCGCCTGGCGGAATCGCTGGGCGCGTCGAATCCAGGCGCTGTGCTGCTTGATTGAATGCTTCCTCGACTGACTGTGGGATTGTTACTTCAAATGCGTATTTGTCAGCGGTATCCTGATCGAAAGTCCCTGCGAATGCGACAGGAACAAAGGCATCAAGAAAGACTCGAAAGCTGTCAAAGTGCGCATCGAAAACCTTCGCTAGCTGTTCGAATGAACCGGTGGACAGGTCG
>JBGQEW010000004.1:0-40191 GCA_041496565.1 Terriglobia bacterium
CTCGAATACAAACCACCGACAATCTTGTTCTGTCGGAACAGCCGCACCATGCGGTCCTCGAGCTGGCGGTTGAGCTGCATGAAATAGTAGAGGTCGAGGTGCTGCTCGCGCGTGAGCGGAAACTTTCTGCCGTTGGTTGCGGGGCTCGCGGGCATCATGCCACCTCGACCGGCGCGCGCGGCGGAACGGACGCGGGCAGCGCCGGCTCCTCCGGTGCGCGGAGGCATTCATCGAGCTGCTCGCGTGAAGCCGCCAGCATGTCCCGGCCAAACACGCCGCCGAAATGCTGCTGGATGAGCGGCGCGACTTCCTCGCGCTTCACACTGCGGCCGAGCAAACATTCGAGCGACGTGGCGCGTTTGTCCGCAATGCCGCACGGCACGATCAAATCGAAATAACGCAGGTCGGTCGCAATGTTATACGCGAAACCGTGTGACGTCACCCAGCGGCTCAGGTGTACTCCGATTGCCGCCAGCTTTTCGGGAACGCCCGCCCGCTCCACCCACACCCCGGTGAGGCCGGGGATGCGTTCCGAGACAATGCCGAGTTCCGCCGTCGCGCGAATCATCGCTTCTTCGAGGCCGCAGACGTACCAGGCCACGTCGCGGCGGATTTCGCTGAGATTCAAGATCGGGTAGCCAACGAGTTGTCCGGGGCCGTGATAGGTGATGTCGCCGCCACGGTCGCTAACGTGGAATTCGACGTTCATCTGCTTCAGCAAATGGTCCGACGCACGCAAGTGCTCGCGCTTGCCGTTGCGCCCGAGGGTGATGACGTGAGGATGCTCGCACAACAGCAGCACGTCGGGCACGGCCCCGGCCTTGCGCGCTGCGACGACGCGCTGTTGCAATTCATACGCCGGCGCGTAGCCGATCAACCCGAGTTGGACCACCCAGCATTCCTTCATATCGGCTTCCGAACTCCGGCCGTGCGCCGGCTAGACATTGATCGCAAGCCCGCGGACGGAATTGAACGCGTCGCCCATCGCTTCCCAAACCGTCGGGTGCGCGTGAATCGTGAACATCATGTCGTCAATCGTCGCCTCGAGACCGAGCGCCGCCACCGGCTCGGCGATGATCTCGGTTGCCAGCGGCCCGATCACATGCACGCCCAGGATCTCGCCGTATTTTTCCTCCGCCACGACTTTGATGAAGCCCTCGTGCTGGCCGATGATCGAAGCCTTACTGTTGCCGGCGAATGGGAACTTGCCCGTCTTCACGGCGTAGCCCGCCTCGCGCGCCTGCTTCTCCGTCAGCCCGATCGAGCCGATCTGCGGCTCGCAGTAGGTGGCGTTCGGACAACGGCGGCGGTCGAAGGGCGGCACTTCCTTCCCGGCCATCTTCCCGACCGCGATGATGCCCTCCATCGAAGCGGCATGAGCGAGCTGCGGCTGGCCGGCGACGATGTCGCCGATGGCGTAGAGGTGCGGCTCGCCGGTTTCAAGATACGCATTCGTGTGGACAAATCCGCGCTCCACATTCGCTTTTGTTTTTTCGAGTCCGATATTCTCCGTCAGCGGGCGGCGGCCGACGGCGATCAAAACCTTTTCGGCGGCCACCGTCTGCGTCTTGCCGGCCTTGTCTTTAAACGTGACCGTAGCGCCCTTCGCGTCTTTCTTCACCGATTCGACCTTGGCTTCCGTCTCGATGCGAATGCCTTTCTTGCGAAACGACTTGTCGAGCTCGGCGGCGATGTCTGTGTCCTCGAGCGGCACGATCGTCGGCAGCATTTCCAGCAGCGTCACTTCGGCGCCGAATGTGCGGTAGATGGACGCGAACTCCACCCCCACCGCGCCGCAGCCCACGACCACGAGCGACTTCGGAATCGCCGGAAGCATGAGCATGCCGCGGTTGCTTAGAATCGTCTTCTCGTCGATGGTGACGCCGGGAAGCGAGCGCGCATCGGAGCCAGTGGCGAGCATGATGTTGGCCGCTTCGATCTCCGTGGTCTTGCCGTCCTTTTCGACGACCACGCGTCCCGGACCGGCGATGCGTCCCCAGCCGGCCACGCTCTCCACTTTATTCTTGCGGAAGAGAAATTCGATGCCCTTGGAGTGCTTCTTGACGATCTTGTCTTTGCGCGCCAGGATCGCTTCCCAATTCACCTTCACGTCCTTCACCGAGAATCCAAACTCTTCGGCGCGCTTGAAGTGGTCGTACAGTTCGGCGTGATAGAGCAGAACCTTCGTGGGAATGCAGCCGATGTGAAGACAGGTGCCGCCCAGGTACGCGTCTTTTTCGATGACCACGGTTTTCAGGCCCCACTGCCCCGCGCGGATCGCGGCAACGTAACCCCCGGGCCCGCTGCCGATGATGGCGAGATCGTATTTGGCCAACCGGTCCTCCCCGCGGGCCTCGGCCCGACAGCTACAAGTGTAAGTGGAAATCGAAGGGCCGTACGCGCCCTCAGCGCGACCCTTCCCCTCGCGTACAAATTGTCAATTCTATCAGCCGCCCCGGGACGCCGCAACTCTACCTCGAATTTGGTAGTGGTGCGGATGGAGGCGGAGTTTCGTGGGCTTCTTGTTTTTGGGGAGGTTTTTGGCGGATTAGAAACAAGAACGGTCAGTGATCTGGTGACTCACTGACCGTCGAATTCGAGATCTGCGATGAGCAGAACGCCCAAAGTGTCTCTACACCATTTCCGCTCGCCACCAGTCAACAGCTAGACCGCAACGCCCCGATTCAAGGTCGGGCCGTCAGAAACTCTTGCACTTAAATCACGACTAGCGCAGGAGTTCGCTTGATGCAATCACTCTATTATTTGCGATGTCCCGCGGCAAGTACGTCCATCATTGGCAAGGCCCCGCCCGTTCCCACGATCGTTTCCGGCAGGTGGCCGTCCCAATGTTTGTCCATCATCTCGATCGTGCGGAGCTGGAGAAGTTCCGCCGTGATCTGCGATTTCTGCGCCGCAAGAGCCTTGGCCTCGCCCTCCGCGGCCGCGACCTTCTGGTTCGCCTCGATCTCAATCCGCTTCAGGTCATTGGTGGCCTTTTCGGCCAGTTGCTGCGCCGTGACTTTCGCCTCGATGGCCGCCTCGAAATCCTTCGAGAAGCTGAAATTCGTGATCGACGTGGTCTCGGCGACGATGTGATACGGCTCAAGGCGCGCTCTTACGAACTCCTCAATTCCGTCGCGGACCTTGGGCCGCTCGCTGATGAGCTGCTGCACATCGTAGCGCGCCGTCACCGCCTTGATCGCTTCGAGGATCGCTGGATTGATCACGCGGTTCTCGGCATCGTCGTTCAGGTTCACGAGCACGGACGTCGCATAGAGTGCGTCGACGTGGTAGGCAAGCGTGATCTCCGCGCGGACGACCTGGAGGTCGTGGCTGGCCGCCTCCTCGGACGGCTTGACGATGCGCGTCTGCACCGACACGGGCGTCACCGAATCCGCCACGGGCAGCACGAAATGGGGGCCCGGCGCCAGTTGCCGAACCGGGTTTCCGAACCGTTTGACCACGCCGACGCTGCCCGCATCAATGACCGTGAACGACAAGGCCATGAAGAAAAACACAAGCCCTGCTACGAAACCGACCGCCCCGCGCGCCGGCGCAAAACTGATGCGCTTATCTTCTCCGCGCGGGTCCCGCATTATCACCACGGCCCGATAGATGCCGTATCCAAAACTCGCAAGCGCCAGAAGAAAGAACAGAAAGTTTGCCATCATCGTTCTCCTTTTTATTTATTGATCGGAAACCACGCCATGCCC
Source organism: Terriglobia bacterium (assembly GCA_041496565.1). GTDB lineage: Bacteria > Acidobacteriota > Terriglobia > Acidiferrales > UBA7541 > JBGPTK01. The sequence continues at coordinate 3,714 of JBGQEW010000004.1, forward strand.
TGCCTTGCCGCGCCAGACCTGGCCTTACCTTGCTACGCCTCGCCACGCCTAGCCCCGCCTCGCGAGGACATCGCAGACACGGATTCCATCTAGCCGTGAACCTGTTTGGAAGCACTCCGGAATAATACGCCGTTACCATTCGGAAAAGGCTTCCCTGCTCGCCGCGACTCAGGATTCAGGCGATTGCAATTTCGTAGGCCGGCAACTATGCTTTCCAGCCGAGCGTTCGATTGCGCGGGGGCGCCGAGCCCTGCGAACCTCCTCACCCTCGATGGAAAATACTGATTCAGTGCGCGTACGAAACACGGAGCCCCGCGATTTCGAGGCCATCGGCGCGCTCTGCAAGCGCATCTATCCGGACACGGAACCGTGGGCACCCACTCAGTTGTCGTCGCACTTGAACGTGTTTCCCGACGGGCAATTCGTCGCCGTCCACGGCCCGGAAGAAAATCTTGTCGGAATGTCGGCGAGCCTGGTGGTGGACTGGGAAGATTACAAGATGCTCGACGACTGGGAAACATTTACCGCCGATGGCTTGTTCACCAACCACGACCTGGCGCGCGGCCGCACGCTGTACGGCGCCGAGGTAATCGTCGACCCCACGCTGCAACATCATGGAATCGGCGACAAATTGTATGCAGCGCGGCGCGGACTGGCCGAGCGTCTGAAGCTGTGGCGCATTCGTGCGGGAGCGCGTCTTCGCGGATTCCACAATTACGACGGAAAAATTTCAGCGGAGGACTATATCGTCCAGGTCGTCCACGGCAGCCTTCATGATCCGACGCTGAGCTTCCAACTCAATGAAGGGTTTCACGTGCTCGCGGTCGCGCCTCACTATCTGACGGACGATCCCGAAAGTCTCGGCTATGCCGCGGTGATCGAATGGCTCAATCCGCAATTTGTGAAGCTGGAGCATATCCCCGACCTGCCCACCCGGTTCCTGCACCGGGACGTGCTCAAACGGCTGGGAACCGACAAGGATTCTAGCGCCCCGCCAAGTGCGTGATTGTTTGGGCTGGCTTTATGCGCCCGCGCGCGGGCTCAGGGAAACAACCTCCTGGCCGCAAAGGCGTGGGCCGCCAGGCAATGGCGGCCCCTATGGAACGCGCACCGCGTGGGATGATCGCGCCGAATTTGCGCACGCAACATCCACAGGCTACTTGTTGATGTCGTCCTTCGCTTGCAAGCGCTTGATGAGTCCTTCGATCTGCGGCTTCTGCTGCTCGGGAGCGCTGGCAAGGCAGAGCTGCATTTCCTTTACCGCCGTATCGAAGTCACCCTTGGCGACGGCCATACGAGCCACTTCTGAGTGCACCAGCCAATTGTCTGGAAACTTCTTGCTATTGACGCGGTAGATCTCAAACGCCTGCTCCTGGTGGCCGTCCCGTTGAAGCTGGCGCGCGTAAACGTGAATCTGAATGGCGTTGCCCATGTCGATGGCCTTTTTGCGGGCCGCCGTCGCTTCCTCTTTACGGCCGAGCGCGTCCAAAGCGCGCGACTTGGTCATCAGGTTCTCGAAGCGCTCCTCGAATTGGACGGACTCGTCCGCGTCCTTGAGAGCGTCCTGAAGGTTTCCCTTGTTGTCGAGCAGATAGGAGGCCGCCTCGTCCCATCCTTCCCAGGTGTATTTTGCGCGGCCTCGGACCTGATCATGCAGGCTCTGCTCGACCACTTCGGGCACGTTGACGCCGATCTTGAACGGCACGGCCAGCTTGTCCCAGCGAAGCGTGACGACGGTCGAGTCCGGCTTCAAATCGTCGAAATCGTACGTGAGCGCATCGTGGAACTCCGCCGGCTGCGGTTTCACCGTCACGCGCAGGGCGTCCTCGGCCTGGTTATAGGTAAAGCTGCCCCACGAGGTCGCATTCTTGGAGAAGATAATGATCCACTCGTTCTCCCCCGGAATCGTGTGCAGGCCGTAGAAGCCCTTCGGCAACGGTTTTCCATCGATGGTGACGGGGTCGGTGAATTCGATGGTGGTGTTTTCGTTGGCGCCGGCGCGCCACACCTGCCCGTAAGGCACCAGCTTGCCCCACACCGGCCGCCCATTCGTCAAGGGACGGTGATAATTGATCGTGATGTCGGTGATCCCGACCCGCTGCACGATTTCCGCCCGCTGACTCGCTCGCGGCAGCTTGAGAACCGCGGATTGGGCGTGGGAACAGGGCGCGCCGAGAAACAAAGCTCCGATGACCAGCAATGCGAACAGAAAATGTTTGTACATGAGGCAAACCTCCGGAAAAGAATTTCCACGAGTGTCACTCGCAGACGATTTTCTTGCGAAATCCCCCACCGTTCAATTCAGGCAGAACTATACCATTGGACGATCCACCGGCTCGCAAGCGTGCAGCCATTCGAGAATGGTCTTAAGTTACGGCTGTGGAAGACGTTGCCAAAGGACTCGAAATGAGCCGTCCATTTCCGCTGCGCGCTTGTGGAATTTCGGCGTCCGCTGGCGGGCAGGGCGCAGGTTAGGAGGACATCGGCTCAACGCGGGCGGCAGCGCAATCACTTCGCTTTGCGGGCCCTGCGGCGGTTCGCCGGCTTGCCATGGAGGGGCGAGACCGTGGCGGCCGCCGTGCGCATCAATTGAAGAAAGGCTTGCGCATCCTTCGAGAGAGGCCGATGGCGCGGATGGATGATGTCCAAGTTGCGGCGCAGCGGTTCGGCGTCAATGATTTCGATGGCCACCAACTTGCCTCGCCGGAGTTCTTGCGTGACAGCGATCTGCGGGAGAAAACTGAGCCCCAGCTTGCGCTCGACCATTCTCTTCGCCGCTTCGATGCTTTCGACTTCCAGCACCACGTTCGGCAGAAGCCCCGCGCGGCGGAACAGGCCCTGGCTCAGCGTCCAGTCGCTCGATCCAAGCTCGTAGAAAATCAAAGGCCACGACTCGACCTGCTCGAGGCGAACACGCCGCTCGCGAACCGCCGGGTGCGCGGGATGGCCTACCAGGATGAGGGGATCATCGCGTAACGTCATGGTCTCGACCTCGGGGTGATAGAGCGAGCGGGCGATCCCGATGTCCACCTCGCCATCCAAAACCATTTTCAGCACCTGCTGGGAATTGCCCGAACGGAGCGCGACCATGACTTTCGGATTGGCTTCCTGGTATTCCTTCATCACATCCGGCAGGAAGTACGTGGAAATCGATGAAGCCGCCGCGATTCGCAGCGTGCCGCTCCAGGAGGGCTGAATTTCGTGGACCGCCTGCCGCGCCTGGGCCACGGCGCGGAGGAGCTGCTCGGCGTGAGGCCGCAGCGCCTTGCCCGCGGGCGATAACGAAAGATTCGGCCGGCCGCGTACGAACAGCGCCACGCCTAGCGAGTTTTCCAGTGCGTGAATGCGCCCGCTGACGGCAGGCTGGCTCACGTGGAGCGCCTCGGCGGCACGGTGAAATCCGCCATACGTCACGACCGCCAAGAAGGTTTCCAGTTGGACAAGCTGCATGTGTTTCTCCCGGTGCGGACTTGCCCGGCGTGGGAAAGCGCTAGTCTAACTCATATGATAAGAGATTTCTATCAGCTTGATAATGACAATCAGTTTGACTGATTGAAGGTTTCCCGGGACAATAGTCCAAACGTCGCTACGCGCGATGCCACGTGGTCCTGAGGAGTGCGACCGTGGCGGACGACGAGTTCTCAGGAAAAAGGAGACCGCTGACCATGGAAGGCTCCTCAATGCGCACGTCCCCCCGGATGTTGCTCGACCAGCCTGTCGAGCTTCAAATCGGTAGCGAGAAAATTTGGATCGAAGACCCCAGCAACAACCTCAGCGTCGGCGGCATGTTTGTCCACCGCAAAGACCTGCCCGTAGGCGCTAGCGTCCATGTACGGATTGAGGGCCGGCATCCCTTCGAGGCAGATGGCCAGATCCGCAATTGCGACACCAAAGCGTCGGGCGTGGGCATCGGATTCAACTCCGGCCTCAGCGGTAATCGCGAGGCTCTGTATGAGCTGATCGAGGACCTGACGCTCAGAGGACTCCCGGCCGCATAGGACGCGTCGCCCGAGTCCTCGGACCACAAGCCAGTTCAAGTTACATCCCCTGGTAAACGCGCAGCGAATTGCCCGCGTCACTCGTCATTCGAGCGGCGTGCGCGGTCGAATGGAAGGAGCGCGGGCCGCCTTTCGTCCGTATTTTTTCTTCTTGCTGCGAACTTCCGCCAGGAACAATGCAACTGCAGTAGCTCACGGCAGGCGGCCGAATGTGTCCTCCCGTTCCTTACTCTTGACGGCGCGACACTATGCGGGTATGCCACTTCTGCAATTCCTCACGGAGAGAAGCGACGAGAGTGCTCAACCTTCTCCTGCAAGGAACGGGCCCGCCATTCTTCCTTCGATGTTAGCCCGCGCCAGCCCTTAGGCGTCGGAAAGGGATTCGTCGAAGCCCGAAGTTTCTTCGCCCAATTCGCCGGCTTCGAGAATGGCGCCGCAGTCGAGGCATTCCACGTACTGCGCCTCTTCATCTTTGGCGATAAGTTGCGTGCGCTTGTGCTTGCAATCGGCGGGATCGGCCATCGCTGTTTCCGTCAAACCTTGCCGGAATTATAGCACCCCGCCGTATACCCTTGTCACGCGTTGCGTAAGCGGGGTGCAGCTCCCTAGCCCACGGCAGGCGCCGCAGTTGACAATTCCTCCAAATCTATCTATCAGTCTTTACCAGTTCCTGCAGAATTTACGGGCGCGGCGGAGAAGACTAATCGAATGGCGGACGAGCCCACTTCTGAAAAGCGTTTGGGTGCGGTGCTGTTTTACGGCGTCGTCGCCATTCTCGCCTATCTCGTTTACCTCATTTTTGAGCCGTTCCTCGCGCCACTCGCCTGGGCCGGAGTCCTCGTCGTCCTCTTTTATCCCTGGCACCAGCGGCTGGAGCGGCGCTGGGGCAAGACCTGGGCGGCAGCCGCCAGCACTGCGGGCGTCACTCTCATCCTGATCGTGCCGGTGCTCTTCGTGATGACGGCATTTGTACGCCAGGGCATCGAGGCGGCGCGTTCCGTGCAGCAGTCGCTGACCACCGGCGAGTTTTCTTGGATGAACCGCCTGTGGGAGTGGATCGTCCAGCGTGTGCCCGTGGAAAGCCAGGCGGACGTGGCTACGCTCGCCAAGCAGTTAGGCGAGCGAACGGCGTCGTTCCTCGCCACCGAGCTCGGCTGGGTGCTGCGCAACGTCATCCATGTCTTTTTCGACCTGCTCGTGACGATTCTAGCGATGTTTTATTTCTTCCGCGACGGCGCGGAAATCATGGACGGCCTGCGGCAGGTGCTGCCGTTTGAGGAAGCCCACCGCAACCGGATGATCACCGAGTCCCATAACTTAATCTTTGCCAGCGTGACTTCGAGCTTGCTGGCGGCAGCGGTACACGGCCTGGTGGGCGGTCTCGGGTTCAAGATCGTGGGGTTGCACGCGGCGCTTTTCTGGGGCGTCGTGATGGCGTTCTTCTCCTTCTTGCCGCTCGTCGGCTCGGCGATCATCTGGGTCCCGGCGTCGATCGTATTGGTCCTGCAAGGTCACGCGGGTCGCGGCCTGTTGCTGGTCACCTTCTGCGCTCTGATCGTCAGCACGATGGACAACGTCATTCGGCCGTGGCTGATCAGTGGGCGCGCGCGACTGAGCGGCTTGATCATTTTCATCAGTGTGCTGGGTGGCATTATTGTGTTCGGAATGCTCGGCGTGGTGCTGGGGCCGATCGTCGTGGCCACGGCCGCGAGCGTGCTCGAACTCTACGAGCGGCGCGGGCAGTTGCCTGGTTCGGGAACAAGCGGCGCCAAACCGGTTGGGAGCGAACGCGCGCCCGTGCTAGAGTAAGCCGCTCCGGAGAAAACCGATGAGCACCAAGCCCGCGCCCAAATCTGCCGGCCTGCCTCCTGAAAAGCTTCGCTGGCGCTGCGACCCCGCCAGCGTTCCGTTCCAATCGACCGCGGAGATCGAGCCGCTGGAAGGCGAAATCGGGCAGGACCGCGCCCTGCGCGCGTTGCGCATGGGGGTGGAGTTGAACGCGCCCGGCTACAACCTGTTCGTTTGCGGGCTTTCGGGAACCAGCCGCGGGGGCTCGATCGTCCGCATGATCCAGGAAATGAATCCGCGGATGGAGGCATCGCTCGATCGCTGCTACGTGAACAGCTTCAAGAATACGGACCGCCCGCGCCTGCTTTCGCTGCCGCGCGGACTGGCCAACGTGTTCAAGAAGGAAGTGGAATCGGGCATCGAATTTCTCCGGCGGCGGATTCCGCAGGTGTTCGAAGGCGATCCGTTCCAGCGGCAGAAGGCGCGCATCGTCGAGCGCTTCACCGTGCGTGAAAAGGAACTGATGGACGATTTTACGCGGCGCATCGCGCGCGACCAATTCGCGCTCGGCCGAATGCAGGTTGGCGCGGTGGCGCTGCCGGAAATTTTTCCGGTGCTCGAAGGCCAGATGGTTCCGATCGAGGAGATTCCGAAACTCGTCCAGGATGGAAAGATGGAAACGGCCGCGGCCGAAGATCTCGAACGGAAATACGATCAGTTCCGGCAGGAATTCACCGTCGTCTATCGCAAGACGCTTTCGCTTTCGCGCGAGCTGGCCAGCGAAATGAATTACCTCGAGCAGGAAGCTGCTTCGGTGCTGGTGGACGGCGTCATCGAGGAGCTCAAGGAAAAATACCCGGGCACGCAGGTGTCGGAGTATCTCGAGGAAGTCCGCCATCACATTCTCGACAATCTCGAGCCGTTCAAGGAGCGCGAAGGAGAGGACGACCAGCCCCCGGCCGAAAGTGCCAGCCCGCGCATGGAACGAGCCGAGCGCGATCCGTTCCGCGTCTACAGCATCAACGTGATCCTGGCCCATGGCGACGGCGAAGTCTGCCCGGTCATTTTCGAGACGGTGCCGAGCTACGCGAATCTCTTCGGCACGATCCATCGCAGCTACGACGCCCGCGGCGGTTGGAACTCCGATTTCATGGACCTGCGCGGCGGCTCGTTGCTCCGCGCCGATGGCGGTTACCTGGTGATGTACGCGCTCGACGGGCTCACCGAGCCCGGCGTGTGGCGCACCCTGAAACGGACGCTCAACCACGGCAAGCTCGAAATCCAGCCGGTGGATGCGTTCTTCCCGTTCGCCACCGCGTCGCTCAAGCCCGAGCCGATTGACGTGAACGTCAAAGTGATTTTGATCGGCGACCGGCAGATGTACGAGCTGCTCTACCAATTCGAGGAAGATTTCAAGAAGATCGTAAAGGTGCGCGTCGAATTCGACGAGGAAATGGACTGGAGCGACGACATCATCCGGCAGTACGGCGGCCGGCTTCGCAAGCTCAGCGACGACGAAGGCCTTCCGCCGTTCGACCGCAGCGCGGTGGCGGCGCTGCTCGAATACGGAGTGCGGCGCGCGGGACGCCGCGGCAAAGTGACCGCGCGTTTCACCGAACTCGCCGACTTGGCCCGCGAAGCCAGCTACGCCGCCCGCCAGGTCAATCAGCGTCCCGTCACGGTAGCCCACGTGCGCAGCGCGCTCGAAGCCAAGGTAGAACGGCACAATCTGCTCGAGACGAAAATCCGCGAGATGATCGAGCAGAAAGTCATTCTGATCGACACCACTGGGGAACGCGTCGGCCAGGTGAACGGCTTGAGCGTGCTCGAAATCGGCGGCTACGCCTTCGGCAAGCCGACGCGCATCACCGCGTCCGTGGCGCTCGGGAAATTGGGGCTCATCAACATCGAGCGCGAAGCGAACTTGAGCGGCCGCTTCCACGACAAGGGCATGCAGATTATCGCCGGCTTCCTGCGGCAGCGGTTCGCGCAGGATAAGCCGCTCTCGCTGGCCGCAAGCCTTTGCTTCGAGCAGTCCTACTCGGGCGTGGATGGCGACAGCGCCAGCGCGACGGAAATCTACGCGCTGCTTTCCGCGCTCTCCGGATTGCCGATTCGCCAGGACCTCGCCGTCACCGGATCGGTCAATCAGCAGGGCGATGTGCAGTGCATCGGCGGAGTGAACCAGAAAATCGAAGGCTTCTACGACGTGTGCCGCATCAAGGGTTTGTCCGGCCGTCAGGGCGTGCTGATTCCCGCCGAAAACGTGGAAGATCTCATGCTGCGCGATGACGTGGTCGAAGCCGTCGCGCAGGGAAAATTCCACGTCCTGCCCGTCACCACCATCGAAGAAGGGATCGAAATCCTCACCGGCGTCGCCGCCGGCAAGCGGGATTCTGCCGGCCGCTTCGAGCCAGGCACGGTCTTCGCGCTCGTGGACCAGCGCCTCCGCCAGATGGCCGAAACCCTCCGCGAATACGAATAGCCCTCGTCCATGAAGTCGCGGATCTGAGCCCGCGGCTTTGGCCTCACGCCTTCGCTGTTTACTTTAATTTGATCTGCGAAAGATCAATCGTCGGCTTGGGGAAATTCATTTTCATTTCTTCGAGGGCGTGGACCAGAATCTGGCAGACGGCAAGATTGCGAAACCATTTCTTGTTCGCGGGAATGATGTACCACGGCGCTTCCTCGGTGTTGCAGCGGGTCAGCGCGTCCTCATAAGCGCGCTGGTAATCGTCCCAGTATTGTCTCTCCCGAAAATCGGCAGGCGAAAGTTTCCACTGCCGCGTCGGATCATCCAGCCGCTTTTCCAGCCGGCGCTTCTGTTCTTCCTTGCTGATGTGCAGAAAAAGCTTCACGATCCTGACATGGTTCTGCGTCAAGAACCTCTCGAAGGAATTAATCTGGTCATATCGCTTCGACCAGACCGCTTGCGGCACCAGGTTGTGGACTCGCACCACCAGGACATCCTCGTAGTAGGAGCGATTGAAGATGCCCACTTCCCCGCGCCCTGGCACCGCTCTATGAATGCGCCAGAGAAAATCGTGTTCCGCCTCTTCCGCCGACGGCGCCTTGAACGACGCCACCTTGCATGATTGCGGATTCATCCCGGCCATCACGTGCCGGATGGTTCCGTCTTTCCCGGCCGTATCCACGGCTTGCAGCACGACCAGCAAAGCGCGGCGGTTTTCCGCATAGAGCACGTATTGAAGCTCATCAAGCCGCGCGATGTCTTTCTGGAGCGTCGCGTGCATTTTCGAACTCTTCTCATAGCCGAACGTTTCGCCGGGGTCATAGTGGCCCAGCTTTACTTTTTTCCCCGGCTTGATTCGAAAAGCGCGTTCCAGCTTCATCGGGAGAGAGCTCCTGCTTCCAATCAACACGGGCTTCTTCGCCCGCTCGTTGTGGAGGATAACGCGCGCCCGCGCAACAGCACAGCGAAATTCCCGCCCGGAAGCATCGCTCCCGCCCTCGCACGAAGGATTTCTCATTCCTCGATGATTTCGTTGTTGGAACAACAGAGATATTCGAAGTCCCTGCCGAGACGTTCGCCGAGATCTCGCCCTTAGGGCTGATAGATCCAAGCGTGGGCGACGCCGCCTTTGCCTGGATCGCTCCCATATCCGCCGGCGATCAGGACGCTCCCATTCCCGAGCAGGGTTGCAGTTGAAAAACAGAATCCGTCCAGCTTACTCCCGCCGGTCGCGCGGAAGTTGCTGGACGCAGGATCGTAAACTTCCGGGCGTTCCGCGCCACCGGCAACTAGAATCTGTCCATTGCGCAGGCGCACAATGGCCCACGGAAGTTTGTAGCGTTTACGATTCATCTCTGGCGTCAGTGAAAACTGGCCGGTCGCAGGATCGTAAAGTTCGGCGCTCGCATATTCGCCCCGCCACGCAAGGCGATCCGATCCGCCGACGATGAGCGCGCGGCCATCGTCAAGCGATATCGCGGCCAGCTTGTAGCGCGGAAACTTCATGCTGCCGGTGGGCGCGAACTCGCCGGTGGCCGGATCGTACAACTCCGCGCTCGCTTCAATCGTTTCATTGGGGAAGCGTCCGGCACTTGCTCCGCCCACGACAAGCACTTTGCCACTCTTCAGCAATACCGCAGCGTGCGCGGCACGGGGCGTCTGCATGCTGCCCGTCGCGGAAAATGTGCCCTTGGCAGGATCGTAAAGCTCCGCGCTCGCCAGGCGGTCGTATTCGTGTTCACCGCCAACGAGGAGCACTTTGCCGTTCGGCAGAAGAATCGCCACGGCCCCACAACGTGGAGTAGTCATTCCGCCCGTCGGTGTGAATTTTCCGGATGCCGGATCGTACAGGACGGCGGACCCCAGTTGTTTCCAGGATTCCCCGGAGCCGCCAGAGAGCAAGACTTTGCCGTTGGGGAGCATCGTGGCGGTGTGGCAGGAGCGCGGGGTTCCCATGTCGGCCGCGGCAGTGAATTTGCCGGACGCCGGGTCGTAGATCTCAACGCTGGAATGATAAACGCCATTCGCGGCCATGCCACCCGCAATCAGCACCTTTCCATTCGGCAAGAGCGTTGCGCTCTGGTCAAAGCGCGGCACGCTCAAGTCGCCAGTTGCCGTGACTACGCCCGCTCCCTTCGATGCTCGCGGCCCTCCCGCAACCGTGAGCAAGCACACGAGGGAAAGGAACGAAGCGGTGATGAATACTACGATGAGCTTGCGCGACCGAGGGAGCATATTCGCCTCCAGAAAAGCATGCGAGCCAACTCAAAATGGACCCGACGAGTTTTGGCTCACTTTCAGGAGTATAGACGCTCGCCGCTCCCAAAGGGTAGGCAGCCGCCCCAGCGCCTGCGTCAAAAATCAAGGCACCGGCGATTGATATCCGGGACGCGCGAAAACGTGATGCGCGGATTTCGCTTCGCTCGGAGCGAGCAATCGGCCACTCGCATCGCGCACCTGGACTTCAAGGGAGTGGTAGCGCCCATCGTGCGCGGCTGGCTCGATGGCAAGCAGATATTGGTGGCGAAGCGTGAGAGCGATCTGGCGATAGATCACAGGAAAATCCTTCACGTTATTCGGAAAGTAAGCGCGCCCGCCGGTGAGATCGGCCATCGCGTGAAGAACGCGGTCTGCCTGTTCAAAACTCACTTCGCTCTCCGCTTGAGATTCTCCCGGCTTGCCTCTGGGCTTTGCCGAGCGAAGTTCACCGCCAAGCGCAACCGCGTAGATCGTCGTGTCGTTTGCACGCAGCTTTGCCGCAAGCCCTTCCCAGTTGATTGCGCGGCCGGTGTTGAGCCCGGTGCTCAAAAGCACGAGGGCTTTCTTGCCCGCCACCGGCGCAAGCCAATCGAGCGCGGTGGAAATCGAGCCGTAGAGATTCAGCTCGCCCATCCCGAAGGAATATTCCAAGCTGCCGAGCCCGCGTGCGAGCAATCGCTTATCCGAAGTCATGGGCAGTACGAGCCTCGTCGACTGGCTGTAAGTTGCGAGCGCAACTTCATCGCCCGCCGCCAGCCCATCGAGCAGCGACGCCGCGGCCGCGAGGTGTTGCGTATGAATCAGGTAAACTGCGGGGCTGGTTTCCACCAGGACGAGCAAATGAGCAGGCGCGTCCATCGAATCGTAGACGGCGATCCGCTGTTCAATGTCGTCGTCGAGGACGCGGAAATTTTCCTTCCTCAAGCCGCCGACAAAATCTCCGCGCGCATCCGCGACGCTTACGTACAGCGGCACGAGTTCGCTGCGCGTCTTGATCTGCGTCGGCGGCGCGGAATCTTGCGCCGCACCGGCTGCGGCGAGAAGCAATCCGCAGAATGCGCAGAAAAATTGTTCGCGCGACTTACGGAACGAAGCAATCAAGGCGATGGCCCTTCCAATCCTTCCATTCGCCAATGTAGCTCATTGCAAGGTACTGGAGGAAGACCACGAAGTTGATACTTTCGTGCGTGTCCGATTTTCTTCGGCAGCCGACGGCACCACCGGAATGCAATGGCAATCAGAGAGGAACCAGAAGACTGGCCCTGGAATCACAATCCAGCGATCAGCCGGGATGAAGGGATGTCGATTCCCCTGAGGGCTCGGCTCTGCCCGCTACTGCTTGGGCGTGCTGAGGTAGCCTTTCGCTTCGTCCTTGGCGACGTCGAATACGACGATTTCGTACGGCACTCGCGCGCCCTTGACGTAGAACTGCACCGGCTCGCCCACCGTCTTGTCTTTTTTCTCGATGCTCTTGTCGTCGATGATCACGTACATGGTGTACTTGTAGTGCTTCGTATCCACTTTGCGCAGCTCAACCATGATGGGGCCGACGCGCTGCGGTGTTTTCGTCTTGTGAAGATCGAATTCGAAAATATTGCGCTCGCCGAGCCGCTTGAGCTGTTCGACTTCATCATGATTGTGCGCGATCAGGCCGCTGGCCACGCCCAGGTCGCCAATCGTCCGTTCGAGCTTGTTCTTTGTGGCTTCCAGGTCCTTCTTCGTCGCGTCAACGTCGGACTTCGTCCCGGAAAGTTCGGTCGAAACTGCGCCGATCTTGGTGCTCGTTTCCTGCTGGACTTGTCCGATCTGCGAGCGAAGCTGTTCGTCGCTCTGCTTCTGTTCCTTGCGAATCGACTGCGCGAGGCTGCGGGCGCGCGCCAATTCGTCCTGCGTCAGGCCGAGCTTTTGCGAAGTCACTTCCAGCTCGCCTTTCAAATCCGCGACGCGGGAATTCGCCTTGTCGACTTGCGCCGAAAGCGCCTCCGCCTTCTGATTCGCTTGCGCGAAGCCGCTGTCGATCTTTTGCCCCAACGTGTGATCGGCATAGAGCAAGTAGCCGACGAGCAGGAATGCGACGGCAAAAGCGATCAAGATCCATCGCGGCGTGGGAGAAGTTTCGAACTCGGGGGAGCCCTTGGAATCGGATTCATTCGGGCTAATGCTCATCGTGCCTCCTAGGCAGGTGATCGAAACCGCAGGTACGAACGTTGGATTATCTCCGAGTCATCGGGGGTTGTCTATCCCTGTCGGGATTTCGAGCGGGAACGGGACACGCTCCGGCCCCGCGGCCAGGCGGCTTCGACGGTCGTCACCAACCCGCCCCGCGGAGTGAATTCGCCGCGCACGACGCACCAGACGGGGCGAGTAGCGGCTACAATGTCGCGCAGCATGCGGTTCACCGCGTTCTCGTAGAAGATCCCCATATTTCGGTAACCCAGCAGGTACAATTTCAAAGCCTTCAGCTCCAGGCAGACCTTTTTGGGCTCGTATTGAATCGTAATTGCGCCGTAATCCGGCATGCCTGTCTTCGGGCACACCGACGAATATTCCGAGAAACGGATTGTGATTTCGTAGCCGGGAAAATGGTTCGGCCAAGTATCGAGCCTCGGCAGTCTGGCGTCGATTCCGGCGCGCGAGTGTGCAGCAGTGTAGTCAGGCATCGGTCTCCTCGCTGCCTATTCTACACTGGGTCCAGCCCGTGGCTAGTTGCTGGACTGTTGCCGGAAAAATGCTCCGGGCCGCCGAAGCCATTGCCTCGCGAACTCGCTTTGACGTAAGCTTCGGCTGGTATTTCTCAGGGGAAAACTTGGGATGCTTTGTCCGCGCTGCCAAAGCGACGCGTGCCGGCGGTCTCATCGCGGGGGCGTGTTCGATCTCTTTTGCAGCATCTTCGGTTTGCGCCCGTGGCGCTGCCGGGCGTGCGAGGCCCGTTTCTACGCTTGGAAGGTTCCTATCTTTTACGAACAATATGTACATTGCCCCAAGTGCGGGAACTTCGACTTGCAGCGAATTTCACGCGAGCGCGTGGATGAGGGATCGTTTCTCGGTACGCGCCGTGTGCTGGGCTTCAACGCCTATCGCTGCGATCCCTGCCGGACACGTTTCTTCTCTGTGCGACGATTTCATCGCATCGTGCCCGTCACGCCGGAACAGTTGCCGACCCACTCGAGAAGGCATCCGGCCAACCAGTCTCCGAGCCAGTCTTAGCTGCCACTTCGCCCTCTAGTCTTGACGCTTTTGCTTTGTTCGAGTTATAAATGATTTTGTCCGCGGGCCTCGCGTAACTCACCGTTTTCTGCCTGAGTGAGTGGCATCTCCCGCGCGGCTTCGAGCATCTCCGGCGGTATCGTCTAGGGGCTAGGACGCCAGATTCTCAATCTGGTAACCCGGGTTCGATTCCCGGTACCGCTACCAAATCTCCCTCGTTTGCCCTGTTCTAGGTAACCTGGGTTTCCCTCGGCAGGCTCGGGATAAACTTCTCCCGGTACAGGTACCAAGCCTCTCATTTCACTAGGACCACTATGATGAGACTAGATCTGGACCATCTGCAAAACGGCATCGACCCTTCCAGCTCGACTGCGCCCCCATCGCCGCCAAAAAGCTGCGCAACCGCGTCGCAATTTCGCTAGACTCGCTTTCTGGTCCTCGGTATGTGCCGGTTCCCGCAGCTCTGCGGTAGAGTCGGGGTTGTTCGGGGGAGGCATTGTGACGCACGGCGGAAAGCACAAGATCGTCGTAATCGCAGGAGTCGTAGTTGTAGTGATCGCTGCGGTGACGATTGGGCTGACTGTTGGACTGCGCGGCATCCTCAGGCGCAACGTCGAGACCGTATTGCGCGAGCGGTTTGAAAGCGACGTTGAAATCAAGGACCTCCAGATTTTTGTCTTTCCCCGGATTTACGTCCAGGCGCATAGCATCGTTCTCCGCTTCAGGGGCCGCAGGGACATTCCGCCTCTGATGACCATCGAGAAACTCACGTTGGTTGCGAACCTTTGGGGAATGCTGTGGACGCCGAAGCGCATCGCGAGCGTTCACCTCGACGGCCTGCAGATCCACATCCCACCGCGACAAAAAGGAGAGGCACGGGCGGCTGCATGGCTCGTCAAGCGAATCAACTACCGCGTCGTGATTGACGAAATCAGTTCGGACGATGCCCTGCTCCAAATCCTGCCGAAGCAGGCCGGAAAGCAGCCGCTCGACTTTGATCTTCATCGCATCGTGCTTCAATCCTATTCGCTCGACGAGCCAGCCTCCTTCCATGCGACCTTGACGAATCCGAAGCCGGTCGGAGAGATCGATTCGGAAGGTCAATTCGGGCCGTGGCAGGCGGACGACCCGGGTGGTACGCCAGTGGCCGGCGCGTTTCATTTCTCCAACGCCGATCTCGCAACGTTCCACGGCATCTCCGGGAATCTCTCCTCGAAGGGAAAATACAGCGGCGTGCTCAATCAGCTCGACGTCGAAGGCGACACCAACACTCCCGACTTCGCACTCCGAACCAGCGGAAACCCCGTCTCGCTCAGCACCCACTACGTGGCAGTCGTGGATGGAACGAACGGCAATACCTATTTGAAATCGGTCGAAGCACATTTTCTGCATTCCGTGGTTGTTTCGAGCGGCGAGGTGGTCAAGACCCCGGGCGTGAAAGGCCGGCGCATTACACTCGATGCAATCGCACGCAATGCGAGGATCGAAGATTTTCTGCGGCTTACGGTGAAGGGAAGCAAACCTCCCATGACCGGCTCCGTCAGTCTTCACGTGAAGCTTGATTTGCAGACCGGCCAAGGAGACATCATTGACGGCATGCTCCTGGACGGCCAATTTGGGATTGCGGGCGTGCAGTTCAGCGATTCGGCGGTGCAGGACAAAGTGGATGCGCTGAGTCGAGGGGGCCAGGGCGAGCCCAGGAACGAGGATATCGAGGATGTGATTTCTCATCTTCGTGGACGCTTTGTCCTGCGCGATGGAAAGGCAAAGTTCTCCAATTTGGCGTTTGATGTGACCGGCGCGGCCGTCACGCTGAGCGGCTCCTATGATCTCGATTCCGAGAAGCTCGACTTCCACGGGCATCTTCTGCTCGACGCGAAGCTTTCGCAAACGACCACCGGAGCGAAATCATTCTTTCTGAAATTTGCCGATCCGTTTTTCAAGAAGAATGGCGGCGGGTCATCGGTGCCGATCAAGGTCACCGGAACGCGTTCGAAGCCGTCCTTCGGCCTGGAGCTGGGCCGCGGCGATCCAAAGAAGTAGCCGACCGGCCGGCTTCTCTGTGTCCAATTGCGAGCATCGCTTACGGGGAACTGTTCTCCCACTACCAAAATGAAATCAGCTTCGGCACCGAAACGCACCAAAACGGAACAACGCAGCATGCCGGAATCTTCCACATTGCATGTAAGTCCTTCGCATCCAATAACGATCTGCGATTGAGTCTGCCTCTGCCCGCTCCCGAGCCGTCCGTCAGGGTGGTCTCGAAACTGCTCCGAACAATCAAACGCGCGGGCTCGCCAGCATGAAGGCGTTGTGTAAATCGGATGGCCTTTTTCTCGCGCCCTGGATGAAAAGGGGAAGGAGGCAAGAATGGATACTGTTATCGTGCGCGCGATCGCCGGCATTCTGGCCGTGGCGATTCTCGCGATCATCATTTGGCGCCGCAAGAGGCACGCCTCGAATTAGGCTCGCAATCAATCCAGGGGATCGGCACGGCTAGCGAGAACGAAGGGGCAAATTCGTGGCGGCAAACCCTCGCCGAGTTTGTGTTTACAACCGGACTCGGGAGAGATTTATTGCGACGGACGTAGACGTAGCGGACACTTTCTTCCGGCGGCTCGTCGGCTTACTCGGGAAAACAAGTCGTTGGTCGTCTCCCGGCCGAGGGCTGTGGATCGTGCCTTCCCGCGGCGTCCATATGATCGGCATGGTCCTCCCGATAGACGTGCTCTTTCTCGATTGCCAGAAATCCATCGTTGCCATGGAAGAGAGCCTCCAACCGTTCCGAATTTCGGGCATCCATCAAGAGGCCAGGACCGCTCTTGAACTGCCCGTCCATACCATCCGCTGGACCGGCACTCGCGTTGGAGATCGGCTCGAGATCGCGCCGGTCGCCTGACTTTATCTATGTGGCGCATCCTCTGACCCTAGGAGCCACGCGAGTCGCAGGAAAAATCATGCTCTTACTTGCGGCGGACTCCACGGCCAAACATTGCAGTTCCAGCGTCTTGCCCAGGCCCATGCTGCAGAGCTTGTCGAAAATTCCGGTAGATTTCTCGCCCGGGTTCTGCTAGTATTAGGGTGCGTTTGTTGCTCTTGTAACACCTTTAGATTCGTTTAGAGGGGCTGCAAGCTCACACTTGCGGCCTTTTTTGTTTTACGGCTGGAGGCGGTCGAGAAGCACAAATAGCTTAAATTGAAGAGGAAACAAAGTGAAAGAACAAGGAACAGTGAAGTGGTTCAATGCCAGCAAGGGATTCGGGTTCATCCAGCGCCAGTCCGGCGAGGACGTTTTCGTCCATTTCTCCGCCATCCAGGCGGAGGGCTACAAGTCGCTGAACGAAGGCCAGGCGGTTGAATTCGAAGTGACCACCGGCCCCAAGGGCCTGCAGGCATCGAACGTCACCAGCCTCTAGTCCGTTGGCGCGAGCCCCTCGCTTCGGCGAGCGGCTCGCGCCTTTTTTTTCTTAGCCCCTCAATTCGCTCTCTTGCGCCATTCTTATCGGAGGACTCGATGAAGGCTCTCGTGGAAGGCCAGTACATCAAGCACTTCCAGTACGGCAACGGTGTGATCACGGAATCGAATGATGATCGGACTTCGATTGATTTTGATCTCCACGGCATGAAGAAGTTCGTCACCAGTATCATGGTCGTCGAGCCGGCTGAGGGAGAGCCGCCGAAGCGCTCGCGCGGCAAACGCCGCAAGAAAGCCGTAGCCACGCCCGCAGTCGCCGCAGCGGCAACCGGGGCCAAATGAGCGAATCGATCCTCATTCAATACCTCGGTTTCGAAGCGAAAACCCTGGTCCGCGAATACACTTTTCAAGTGCGCCTGGCCACGTTTGACCCGCGCGAGTACACTCTCACCATCGCCAACGAAGCTTTCAACGCCCGTCGCGTGCGTTATCAGGACGCGCCCGATGTCTGCTCCTTGAAGCTTCAGCGCGAGCTGGCCGCGAATGAGAATCATCCCCTATCCACTCATTTCCGCATCAGCGACGCTGAGCTCGAAGACTATCGCACCGCCCACACCACCAAGTCTTCCCGCAG
Source organism: Terriglobia bacterium (assembly GCA_041496565.1). Taxonomy (GTDB): domain Bacteria; phylum Acidobacteriota; class Terriglobia; order Acidiferrales; family UBA7541; genus JBGPTK01. The sequence continues at coordinate 21,488 of JBGQEW010000004.1, forward strand.
TCATTACACGCCCAAGCCGCAACAAAGTTTTTGAGTCTCGCATTGCGCTGGTCCGCTTGCGCCGCAGTGCGTGCACTTCTGTCTCGATTCTGACCCTTGGAATCGCCCGGGCAGGGCTTCAAGCCCGTTCCTGAAAATAGGCTCGCCAGGATTCGGGGAGGGCCTGCACCTCAATCGCGCGAAGAAGCAGGTCGCGGCCGCCCTCGCGCAGATAGAGGCGAGTGATGTCGGCAACCGTCACGCGATGTTCATCCTGCCCAAGCGATTCGATTTCGTCGCCGGCGCCGACTTCGCCTTCGCGCAGGACGCGAAGATAAAAGCCGGTGCGGCGGCTCGCGAGAAACCGCTTTACCATGTCGTCGCGGCTGAACTTCACACCTAGTTTGTAACAGGGCATGCGAGGCTGAGTCACGATCACCTCGGCCGTGCCGATGCGAAACCGGTCGCCGATGCAAAGAGAATCTTCGGTCAGGCCCTGCGTCGTAAAATTCTCGCCGAACGAGCCCCACGGCAATTCTTCGCCGGCGAGTTCGCTTCGCCAGTAAGAATAATGCTCGGAGGGATAGGAGTAGACTGCCTTATCCGCGCCGCCGTGAACGGAAAGATCCGCTTGCCGATCCCCGTCGAGATTCAGGCGCCGGAGCTGGACCCGGTGATGGACCGGCGCCTTGAAAATCCCCGTCGTAACCTCTTGACCGTGCGATTCGACGGTTCGCGGCAGGCCGACCTGAACGGAGATGAGTTTAGCTTCCATCTTTCTTTTCTTGTGTGGTGCGCCAAAATCCAGCCTCATTAGACTACTCACGAGAGGAAAAGGTCGCTGCCCCGCGCAGAATTTTCCGGATTCAACCTGAACCCTCCAGCATCTAAACTCCGTCACGCCCATGCCTTCTTGCAGAATCAAGCTGGTCGAATCCTGCGAAGCAGCAGAGTGCTGGCAGGAGTTTCAGTGTAAACTGTCGCGCGATGCCATCCCTGAAGAACGTGCTCGTATTGCTGGTCGAGCTATTCGCGATCTACTTGATTGTGGTGATGGGGCGCCCTCTCCCGATGACGCCGATGCGCGTGGCTGGCATCGTCATCGGAGTCCCCGCCTTTGTTCTCTGGTTTATCGCGCGGATGCAATTGGGGAAATCATTCTCGATTCGGCCGCAGGCCAGGGAGCTTGTCACGCACGGGATCTATTCGAAGATTCGCAACCCAATCTATCTGTTCGGCTCGCTGTTCATTGCCGCAATCATCTTTTATCTCGAAAGGCCGGTGTTCCTCCTGGCCTTCGCCCTCGTGATCCCCATGCAGTTGATCCGCGTCAAGAGGGAAGAAAAGGTCTTGCAGGAAAAATTCGGCGACGCCTATCTCGAATACAAGCGGAAAACCTGGTTTTAGCGCCGGGGGGCGCGGTCGAGGCCTTTCGCGCGCAGGAATTCACTCACCACCTGAGCGGTGTCGCGGTGCTCGCCGTCCACGCCGTAGTTCATCTTTCGCATTTCCTCGTCGGAGATTTTTCCTGCCAGCTCCGCCAGCGCCGCGCGAACTTCCGGATGCCGCTCGATCGTTTCGCTGCGAACAATCGGCACGGCTTCGTACGGCGGGAAGTAATGCATGTCGTCCGCAAGCACGGCCAAGTCCAGCGCGGCGATCAGTCCGTTGGTGGAGTCTCCATCAATCAAGTCCACCTGCTTGGCAATGAGTGCGCGATACATCAGCCCGGAGTCCATGATTCGGGGCGGTGCGGCGAAGCTCAGCCCATAGGTTTGAGCCAAGCCTTTGAAGCCATCGGGCCGGTCCATGAATTCGTAGCCGAAGCCGGCGCGCCATTGCCGCGTGTAGCCCGCTGCTTCCGAAATGGTCTGGATCCCCAGGCGGCGCGCGTCATCACCGCGAATCATGATTGCGAAAGTGTTGTTGAATCCGAGCGGCTCGGTGACGACGAGTCCGAAGCGGGAAGCGTATTCTCGCCGCACACGCTCGAGCACCGCCAGCCGATCGTTCTCCGGCGGCTCCTTCAAGATGGCGGTCAGCGCCGTTCCCGTGTATTCGACGTAGGTATCAATCCGGCCTGCCAGCAGGGCCTGCTGGCAGAAGTAACTCCCCGCCAGATAGAAGCGGCGCTCGATCTTGAGCTTCGTTCGCGCTTCCAGGTGCTGCGCGACAATTTCGCCCAGGATGGCCTGCTCGGTGAAATTCTTCGAGCCGACGACGATCGTGTCGCGCCGGATCGTGCCGCACCCGGCGAGAAGGACGACAAGCGCGAGCAGAATCGCCCGGCGCATCAAGTCCGCGCGTAGCGCAGCCGGCGCTCGAGCCAGCCGAGAAGATAATCCGCCACGAGCGCCATCACCGCAGCAGGAATGGCTCCGGCGAAGATCAGTTGATTATTGACCATGGCGAGCCCGCGAAAAATGAATTCCCCCAGGCCGCCCGCGCCAATCGCGGCGGCAATCGTCGCGATGCCGATGGTCAGCACGGTCGCCACGCGCACCCCCGCCACAATGTAGGAAAGCGACAGCGGCAGCTCGACCTGCCAGAGAAGCTGACGATTGGTCATCCCCATCCCCCGAGCGGCTTCGCGCACCGCCGGGTCCACTCCGGCAATGCCCGCCGCGGTGTTGCGAATGATGGGCAGCAGCGCGTAAAGCGTCAGCGCCGTGATCGCCAGCCGGTCGGCGCGATCCCCCAGCCAGGGCACCGGCAGCAGGAAGCCGAAGAGCGCGAGACTCGGAATCGTCTCGGCCACGTTGGCGCTGCCCAGGATCGGCTTGTTCAACCAGGGCCGCCGCGTCACCAGAATGCCGAGCGGCAAACCGATCGCCACGGCCAGCGCCATGGTGATGCCGACGAGCCAGGCGTGCTCGAGCGTTGAGGAGAAGATTTCGATGCGGTGCCGGGAGAAATATTGAAAGAGTCCGTGGAGAAAATCGAGGAAACTCATCGCCTCACCTCACTCGACCTTTTGCCGCTATGGTTCTTCGCCCGCGCGAAACGCGGCAACGTAGGCCGCTGCCGCCGGATCGGCCGTCTGCTGAAATTCATCCGGGGAGTACACGCCCACCAGGCGTCCCGCATCGAGCAGCGCGATGCGCGTGCCGAGCAAGAGCGCCTCACGCATGTCGTGGGTGACGAACACGATGGTCTTCGCCAGGCGGCGTTGGAGCGCTTGAAATTCGCGCTGGATTTCCTTGCGCGTCAGCGGATCGAGCGCCCCGAACGGTTCATCCATCAGCAGCATCGGCGGATCGGCCGCCAGCGCTCGCGCCACCCCCACGCGCTGCCGCTGCCCTCCCGAAAGTTCGTGCGGGTAGCGCGGAGAAAATTGATTGGGCTCGAGGCCGACCAGCCGCAGCATTTCTTCTACGCGCTGGCGGATTTTTTGCGGCTCCCAATTTTCGAGGTGCGGCACCAGCGCGGTGTTGCGCTCCACCGTGAAGTGAGGAAACAGCCCCGCATCCTGGATCACGTAACCGATGCGGCGTCGCAGCCGGATGGGATCCCATGCGAGCGTCGAGCGGCCTTCGACGCGCACTTCGCCCGCGCTCGGTTCGAGCAGACGATTGATCAGCTTGAGCGCCGTCGTTTTCCCCGAGCCGCTGCGGCCGAGCAGCACCAGCGTCTCGCCGCTGCGGATCTCGAGCTGCAGATGGTCGAGAATGGTTTGCCCGCCGGCGAGGCGATAGCTCGCGTTGCGGAATTCGATTGCCGCGTCGATGGTTGCGGATGAACTCAAGTCGATCGCTTCCTTCTTGGTCCGGGCTGCGCCGCGATTCTATCACGCGGTTTTTGGCTGGCCTGCTTTGCTTTCCCTGCCACTGCTCCAGCGGGAGAAATTGCTTGCTCCCCGTTTTCCAATCAGAGTATAAGCGACCGATTCCCTCGGCGACTCTCAGCCATTCAAGGTGGTTCAGCCATGACGGGCGCCCCAGAATCGCAAGGACCAGCAGGCTCTTCGGCTGCCGCGGCGGCGCAAGGATCCACGAGTTGGCTCTGGAACAAGGACCTCGCCGCGATCCCCATGGCCCGGCGCACCTGGGGCACCTACAACTACGCCGCGCTCTGGGTCGCGATGAGCGTCAACATCCCCACCTACATGCTCGCGAGCGGCATGATCGCCGGCGGGATGAACTGGAAGCAGGCCATCTTCACCGTGTTTCTCGGCAACGTCATCGTTCTGGTTCCGATGCTGCTGAACGCGCACGCGGGCGCGCGCTACGGCATCCCGTTTCCCGTCTTCGCGCGCTCGTCCTTTGGAGTTCTCGGCGCGAACATTCCTGCGATTCTGCGTGCGCTCGTAGCCTGCGGATGGTTCGGAATTCAAACGTGGATCGGCGGCGAAGCCATCAACACGCTGCTCGCCGCGATCATTCACGGCTGGGACCATCGCTGGCTCTGCTTCTTCCTTTTTTGGCTGCTGAATCTCGCCGTCATTCTTCGCGGGATCGACACGATTCGATTCCTGCAGGGCGTCGGTGCGCCGTTTCTGCTTCTGCTGGGCCTCGCGATGCTCGCCTGGGCGTATCACAAGGCTGGAGGATTCGGGCCGATGCTTTCGGCGCCGTCGAAATTCAAAACGTTCGGCGAATTTTTTGCCTTCTTCGTACCCTCCCTTAATGGCGTAGTGGCGTTCTGGGCCACTGTGGCGCTGAATATCCCCGATTTCACGCGTTACGCAAAAGGCCAGCGCGAGCAGGCGCTCGGCCAAGCGATCGGCCTGCCCACCACGATGACGCTCTACTCGTTCATCGGCGTTGCGGTCACTTCGGCTACCGTCATCGTCTTCGGCCACGCGATTTGGGATCCGGTCGCCGTGATGAGCCGCCTCGGCAGCCCCATTGCCGTCGTGCTGGCGATGATTGCGCTCTTGCTGGCGACGCTGAACGTCAACGTTGCCGCCAACGTTGTTTCGCCCGCGAACGATTTCTCGAATCTCTATCCGCGGAAGATTAGTTTCAAGACCGGCGGCATCATCACCTGCGTGATCGGCGGGCTCGTGTTTCAGCCCTGGAAGCTGCTCGCGAATTACGGCACTTACATTTTCGGCTGGCTGGGCGGCTATTCGAGTTTTCTCGGGCCAATCGCGGGTGTGATGATCGCGGATTATTATTTGGTTCGCAAGAAAATCATCCTCACGGAAGATTTATACGAGCGCGGCGGATTTTACGAATTTTCCCACGGCTTCAACTGGCGCGCCGTGGCCGCGCTCGTCGCCGGAATCTTCGTCGCGCTCATCGGTCTCGCTGTCCCGGCGCTCGCTGTGCTCTATCACTACGCTTGGTTCGTAGGATTCCTCGTCTCCTTCCTGGTTTACCTTGTGATTATGCCTCGGCCGAAAGCGGCCTAGACGGCCGCCACAGCGCCGTCATGCCATCGCCAAAGCCGTTCCCACGATTGCTAAGGTTTGCCCTGTTGGAGAAAACGGCGAATCCGGCGAAGCAGCCCGAGCAGCATCGCTTGGGTGAGCTTGCCGGTAAACGTGTTTTGCTGGCTCGGATGGTACGACGCGAATAGTTGAGGCAAATCGCCGGGAAGTTCATAGCTCGCGCCGTGGCGGAACTTGTACGCCGCTCGGCTCTCGATCACGCCCCGCTCCTTGAGCAGTTGCAGATAGCTGTTCATCGCGATTCCGCCGAGCGCGAGTATGGCTCGCGGTCGCAGCACGTCAAGTTCCCGCTCGAGATAGGGCCTGCAATTGAGAATCTCGGAGGGCAGCGGCTTGTTCCCGGGCGGCGCGCAGCGCAACGTCGCGCTGATGTAGGCATTCGAAAGCGCCAGGCCGTCGTCGCGACGAGCCGAAGCCGGCTGATTTGCAAATCCGGCGCGGTGGAGCGCCTTATAGAGGAAATCGCCCGAGCGGTCGCCGGTGAACATTCGTCCCGTGCGGTTTGCGCCGTGCGCGGCGGGCGCAAGCCCGAGAATCAGCAATTCAGCGCGCGGGTCGCCAAAGCCCGGCACGGGCCGCCCCCAGTATTTCCACTCGCGAAACGCGCGGCGCTTTTCCAATGCAACTTTCTCGCGATAGCGCACCAGCCGCGGGCACATCCGGCACGCCACGATTTCCTCGTTTAGCACAGTCAGCTCAGCCGATTTCTTCATTCTCGCTTCCAAATTAGCAGTCTTCCTCGGAGATGGCCAGCCGGGGGTGATCCCCTGCCTTTCTCCCGGACATCGCGCTTGCGTCGCGGAAATTTTCCTCTAGGATAGGGAGTCCGTTGAGGCTCTTGGGACGCCTTCGTCTTGATTGTGGCCGGTCGTACCTGGAGAGGGAATCATGGACAAAGCCCGCGAAAAAATTCTGATCCTCGAAGGCGATGCCATCGCCCGTCAAAGCCTCCTCACTGCAATGCAGCAAGCCGGTTACGACGCGCAAGCAAGCGAATCGGCCGCGGACGGTTTGAAATCGGCGCGCGGAGACGGCGCAGACGTTCTTCTCTTCGACGCGGGCTTTCGCGGCATGGATTGCCGCGCAATTCTCGCGGAGCTCAAGGGTTCGGCGGCGACGCAGGGCATACGGGTGATCTTGCTGGTCGGCCCCGGCGCTGCGGACCGCGCGCTGGGCCTCGACCTCGGCGCCGACGACGTGCTCTCCCGGCCGTGGGATGGAGACGAGTTGCTCGCGCGCGTGCGGGCGCAGCTGCGTTCCAAGCGCGCCGACGACGACCTGTTCGCGAAAACGAAAATTGCCGAAGAAGGCCAGCAAATCGCGCAGACGGCCTTTCAGGCGCTCGCCGTCACCGAGAAAATGACTCGCGACGCGTTCTCGCTCGATCGCGCCCTGAAAATCGGCGTGACGGCCGTCTTCGCGATCGCCCTGGTGATGGCGGGCATCTTCTTCCTCTTCTCGCACAAAGCCACTAAAGAATTGCGGCTCTCGAACGCCCTGGTCGCGCGCCTCGAAGGTGGCCTCCTCCGCCAGCAATCCCTGATGGACCAGGCGCGAAGAATGCGCGACCAGGGAGATGTCGCTCCGGCCGCGCCGGAACAAATGAAAGCGCAGCTCCGGCAACAAGCCGACGATTTAAAGGCGCGGATGGCGAGCGCCGGCTCGAACCAGGTTTCTGATCTCCAAAAGCAACTTGCCGAGACGAACGCACGGCTCAAGCGCGTGGAGCTGGAAGGCCAGGCCGGCCAGAGCATCATTCAGTCGGATGTAAAAAGCATCTGCCTGTTACACGTCACCGTCGCCTTCCGGCACACGGCCAGCGGCCAACGCTTGCACTACGCCGGGATCAACTCGCAGGGCGAGCCAATCCAGGACAGCGAAGGAAATCCCATTCTCACACTCGAAGGCCGCGGCCCCGAAGTGCACTTCGATGTTTTCGGCACCGGCTTCCTGGCCGCCTCCGGCGGGCGCCTCATTACCAACCGTCATGTCGCCCAGCCGTGGTGGCAGAACGACGACATGAAGCCGTTCCTCGATCAGGGCTTGCAGCCCGAGATTGCCGAGGTCGCCGCCTATTTCCCCGGCGCGGCGAATTCTTTTCCCGCGAGCATTCAGAAAATTTCTTCAGATTCGGACCTTGCGGCGATTCAGGTCAATCTGGGTGATTGGAAGCTTTCGCCGCTCGACGTGGACGCGCGCAAGGAAGCCGCCATCAGCGGCCAGCCGGTGGTGGCCATCGGATATGCCGCGGGCCTCGCCGCGATTCTGGCGCGCGCCGACGAGGCTACGGCGCAGGACATCGTCACAAGGAGCAATAACGACCCGAAGCAAATCCTCGCTGAATTGGCTCGCCGCAACTTGATCCGGCCCATCGCCACCCAGGGGCACATCGGCGACGTGCTGCCAGACAAAATCGTCTTCGACGCGCAGACGACCCACGGCGGCTCCGGCGGCCCGCTCTTCAATCAGCAAGGGAAAGTGATCGGCGTCGCTTACGCCGTTTTGAACGGCTTCGGCGGTTCCAACCTTGGCATTCCCATTCGCTTCACCGAACCGCTTGTCGGCCGCTGATGTAATCAGCCGCTCGCTTCGACAATTCCGCCGTCACGTCCGGATGGCGCCGCGCATTGACATACCGCCAAGCGGCAACTAGCATACTTCCAGCGATTTTTTCCTTCAGAGAGGACCCCTCCGGGTTCACTCTGAGGGCGAACCCTGCCTGAGCCGGGGAATGCCGTATCATCTAGCGGATGGACGCCGGAACACACTCGGGGACTATTCTCTCGCTCATCATCGAGAAGCGCCGCGAGAGCATCGCGCATCGCCAGCGTGTCCTGCCCCTGGCCGTGTTGAAAATGACCGTCCTGAACAAGAAGGTCGGTCCGCCGCGGGATTTTGCCGGCGCGCTCGCCCGCGGCGGTGCGATCAACGTCATCGCCGAATTGAAAAAAGCTTCGCCTTCGCGCGGCGTGATCCGCGAGAGTTATGCGCCGGCAGAGCTGGCCCCATCGTTCGAGGGAGCGGGCGCCGCCGCCCTGTCTGTCCTCACCGAGGAAGATTTCTTTCTCGGCTCGCTCGCCAATCTGAAAGAAGCGCGCAAGGCCGTGCAGCTCCCCGTTCTGCGCAAGGATTTCATCGTGGATCCGTGGCAGGTCTGGGAAGCGCGCGCCGCCGAGGCTGACTCCTTTCTCTTGATCACCGCCATTTTGAGCGACACCACGCTCACCGAGCTGCTCGCACTTGGCCACGAGCTGGGAATGGAGCCGCTCGTCGAGGTCCACACGCGCGAGGAATTGCGCCGCGCCGTGGCCGGCGGTGCGCGCATCCTCGGCGTCAATAACCGCGACCTGAAAACTTTCGAGGTGTGCCTGGAAACTTCGCTCGAATTGATCGACGAAATTCCGGACGAATGCATCGCCGTAGCCGAATCCGGAATCCGCTCGCGCGCCGATATCGAACGCCTGCGCCACGCCGGCTTTGACGGGTTTCTCATCGGCGAGCATTTGATGAGGCATTCCGACCCGGCGGCCGCGTTGCGTGAGCTGCTGGAAGTTCCGGGAAGCCGCCCCATCCCCGGCGTGGGCTGAATGCGATGGTGAAAGTGAAGATTTGCGGGATTACGAACTGGGCCGACGCGAAAGTCGCGCTCGATGCGGGTGCGGACGCGCTCGGCTTTAATTTCTATCCGCCCAGCCCGCGCTTCATCGCGCCCGCGGAAGCCTTGCGCATTGTCCGCCGCATGCCAAAGCGCACGTCGGCAGTCGGCGTATTCGTGGACGAACCCGTTGACCGCGTGCTGTCCATCGCGCGCGTTGCGAATCTCGATATGGTCCAATTACATGGTAAAGAAAGTCCACGAACTGTGCGCGCCCTCGCCAGCCATTTTCTCGTCATTAAGGCGTTTCAAGTCCGCAATGATTTTCGCCCTGCGCGGCTGGCGCGCTTTGACGCAGCGGCCGCCTACTTGCTCGATGGGTTTCGCCCGCGCCTGCGCGGCGGCACCGGTCGTACCTTTAATTGGAGTGTTGCGCGGAGGGCGAAGCGCTACGGCGCGATCATTCTGGCGGGCGGCATCACACCCGAAAACGTCGCGCGCGCGATCGCCGAGGTCGCACCATTTGCCGTGGACGTTTCGAGCGGCGTCGAAGCGCGTCCCGGCAAGAAAGATCCCGCGCGGATTCGCGCGCTCATGCGCGCCGTCGAATTCGCCGAGCGGAGGGTGGCATGAGCACAGCCGCGCAAGCAGGCCCGGACGCCCGCGGCCGTTTCGGCCCTTACGGAGGCCGCTACGTCCCGGAAACGCTGATGGCGCCGCTGGAAGAACTCGAGAGCGCCTACGCCGGGGCTCGCGGCGACAAGACATTTCAGGCGGAGCTCGATTCCCTGCTCCACAATTTCGCCGGCCGGCCCACGCCGCTGCAATTCGCCGAGCGGCTCACCGCGCATCTCGGCGGCGCGCGAATTTACCTGAAGCGCGAAGACCTGCTGCACACCGGCGCGCACAAAATCAATAATTGCATCGGCCAGGGCTTGCTCGCCGTGCGCATGGGCAAGCGCCGTGTGATTGCCGAAACAGGCGCGGGACAGCACGGTGTGGCGACGGCGACGGTCGCGGCGCGCCTCGGTCTTGCCTGCACGGTTTACATGGGCACCGAGGACATGGAGCGGCAGCGCCTGAACGTTTTTCGAATGCGCCTCCTCGGCGCCGAGGTGGTCGGCGTGGACGCAGGCAGCCGCACGCTCAAGGACGCCGTCAACGAAGCCATGCGCGACTGGGTGACCAACGTCTATTCCACCCATTATTTGCTCGGCTCCGTGCTTGGCCCGCATCCCTATCCCGGCATGGTGCGCGATTTCCATCTCGTCATCGGCCGCGAAGCTCGCGAGCAAATTCAAAAGGTGGAGGGCCGCTTGCCGGATCATCTCTTTGCCTGCGTTGGCGGCGGCTCGAACTCCATCGGCCTGTTTCATCCTTTTATCGCCGACGCGAGCGTGAAAATGGTCGGCGTGGAAGCCGGCGGCCGTGGCACCATACTCGGCGAACATGCTGCGCGGCTCGCTGCGGCAGCGGGATTTTCCGGCGCAAAGCCCGGCGTCCTGCAAGGCACCTATACTTACGTGTTGCAAACACCGGATGGTCAAATTTCGACGACGCACTCCATTTCCGCCGGCCTCGACTATCCCGCCGTGGGCCCGGAGCACGCCTGGCTCGCCGAGCGCGGCCGTGCCGAATACACCGCTGTGCGCGATGATGAAGCCATCGAAGCCGCCCGGACGCTTTCGCGCATGGAAGGAATCATCCCCGCGCTCGAATCGGCCCATGCGTTCGCGGAACTGATCAAGCGCGCGCCCAAAATGAAGAAGAGCGAGATCGTCATCGTCAATCTTTCCGGCCGCGGCGACAAAGACATGGAGACCCTTTCGCGTTATGCCTGAGCCAGCCATGCCGCAGCCAGCGACCGCCGCGAACACCAGAATCGGCCGCCGCTTTGAAGCGCTGGCCCGCGCGGGAGAGCTAGGCCTCGTTGCTTATCTCACCGCCGGCGATCCCACGCTCGACGCCAGCGAACAAATCCTCCTTGCCGCTGCCGAATCGGGCGCGGACGTCATCGAGCTGGGCGTGCCCTTCAGTGACCCCGTCGCCGATGGGCCAACGATTCAGCGCGCCAGCGAACGGGCGCTGCGCAGCGGCACGACGCTCGCAGGTGTCCTCGCGCTCGTGCGCCGTTTGCGCGCAAGAACGGAAGTTCCGCTGCTCCTCTTTTCCTATTTCAATCCCATTCTGCAAATGGGCCTCGGCAAATTCGCCGCTGCCGCCGCGGACGCTGGCGCCGACGGCGTGCTGGCCACCGACCTGATCCCTGAAGAAGCGGAGGAGTATCGCGCCGCAATGCGCGCGAGCGGCCTCGATACCGTTTTTCTCGGCGCTCCCACCTCGACCGACGAGCGTTTGCAGCGAATCGCCGCTGCCTCGAGCGGCTTCCTCTACTTGATTTCTCGCACCGGCGTGACCGGCGCGCAGGAAGCTTTGCCCGAAGATTTGCCCGCATTCGTCCGGCGCGCGCGAAAATTCACGCGCCTGCCGATTGCCGTCGGCTTCGGAATTTCGCTGCCAACTCACGTTGCCGTGCTCGGCGGCATTGCCGACGCCGCTGTAGTCGGCTCCGCGCTTGTCGCCGAAGTCGAAAAGGCCGCGTCAGCCGAAGCCGCTGCCCGCGCCGTGGCGGAAAAAATCCGCCAGCTCAAACACGCAGCCCGTCAGGGCGTCAGCCGGCGTGGCCCGGGCGCGTGAGCAATGCCTGACGCTTCCTTCTCGCGCATTGCCATTCTTGGCACCGGGCTCGTCGGCGGCTCGTTCGGCCTGGCCGTCCGCAAACAACTCGGCGGCGCGCACGTGGTCGGCTGGGACCGCGCGGATGTCCTTGATCGGGCGCTCGCTCGCGGCGCGATTGAGGAAGCCGCCCTCGATCTCGCCACGGCGTTGCGCGATGCCGATCTCGTTTACGTCGCGCTCCCCATCGGCGTCACCCTCGACCTCCTTCCCCAGATTGCCGCGCATTGCAGCGCGCAAGCTCTCGTCACCGATGCGTGCAGCACAAAAGCAACTCTCTGCAAGGCCGCCATTGGCCATTTCCTCGGCGGTGCGCGGTTTCTTGGCGGACATCCCCTGGCAGGTAAGGAAGTCTCCGGCATCGAGCATGCTGACGCCGAGCTGTTTCGCGGCGCGCGCTACGCGTTGATTGCGAGCGAGAGCGATGCGGACCCTCGCGTCGAGAGGTTCGCCGCGCTGGTGCGGCGAATCGGCGCAGAAATCATCTGGTGCGACGCCGAAACGCACGACTGGGCCGCGGGAATCGTCTCGCATCTGCCCCAGCTCATTGCCGTGGCGCTCGCTCGCGTCGTGCTCGACGAAACGGATGAGACCGACTTGCCCGTTTCATTCGCGGGCCGCGGCTTGCGCGATCTGCTGCGCATTGCCGGAAGCCCCTACGAACTCTGGCGCGACGTTTGCCTGACGAACACGGACAACATCGCGCGTTCGCTCGACCGTGTCGCCCAGGCCATCGATCACCTGCGGACCAGCCTCACGCGCCGCGAGCTCGAAGACGAGTTTCACGCCTCGAACGAACTCTACAAACTTCTCCGCGAATTGCAGTAGACTTCTCCCTGCCTGCTCCGCTCCGCCGCGCGCGAACGGAACAGTTCTCTCGAGGAGCACAGGATGGACAAACGTGTTGCCAATGCCGACGCTGCCATCGAGCGCCTGCGCGACGGCATGACGATTCTAATGGGCGGGTTCGGCGTGTGCGGCATCCCGGAGAATCTGATCGAGGCGCTCCGCCGCAAGGGCACCAAAGATCTCACCGTGGTGTCCAACAACGCCGGCGTGGACAATTTCGGCATCGGTTTGCTGCTCCATTCTCGACAAGTGCGAAAAATGATCGCCAGCTACGTCGGCGAGAACAAAGTGTTCGAGCAGCAAGTGCTCAAGAAGGAGCTGGAACTCGAGCTGAACCCGCAGGGCACGATGGCGGAACGCATCCGCTGCGGCGGCGCGGGGATCGCCGCGTTTTACACGCCCACCGGCTACGGCACGATGGCCGCCGAGGGAAAGGAGACGCGCGAATTCAACGGCCGGCACTATGTGCTCGTCCCCAGCCTGCGCGGCGACGTGGCTTTCATCAAGGCCTGGAAGGGCGACCGCTGGGGCAACCTGGTCTATCGCAAGACGGCGCGAAACTTCAACGCGGTGATGGCCACCGCTGCCGATTACGTCATCACCGAAGTGGAGCAGCTCGTCGAGCTGGGCGATCTCAATCCCGACTGCATTCATACCCCCGGAGTTTTTGTGGACGCCCTCTTTCAGGGCGAGAAATACGAAAGGCGGATCGAGCGCCGCACCGTGCGGAAGCGGGAGCGGTCGGGAGTGAACGAATGACCGTCTCGGTAATGGATAAGCGCGAGCTGATTGCCCGCCGCGTGGCGCGGGAGCTGCACGACGGTTACTACGTCAATCTCGGCATCGGCTTGCCCACGCTCGTGCCGAGCTTCTTGCCGGCGGATATCGAGGTCGTGCTGCAATCCGAAAACGGAATGCTGGGCGTGGGGCCGTATCCTTACGAAGGCGAGGAGGAAGCCGACCTCGTGAACGCCGGCAAAGAAACCGTCACCGAGGTCCCCGGAACTTCCTATTTTTCGAGCGCCGAATCATTTGGCATGATCCGCTCCGGCCGCATCGATCTCACCATTCTCGGCGCGCTCCAGGTGGACGAGAAAGGCAATCTTGCGAACTGGGCCATCCCGGGCAAGATGCTGAAGGGCATGGGCGGCGCGATGGACTTGGTCGCAGGGGCGAAGCGCGTCATCATCGCCATGGAGCACACGACGAAGGAAGGCGAGCCGAAGATTGTGAAAGCGTGCACGCTGCCGCTCACCGGCCTCGGCGTGGTGGACTTGATCGTCACCGAGCTGGCGGTGATCGAAGTGGCGCCCGAAGGCCTTGTGCTGCGCGAAGTGGCTCTCGGCATCACGCCCGACGACGTGCAAAGGGCGACCGGCGCCGTGCTGCATCGCGCCGCGAACATCACGACCATGAAAGTGTAGGAGCGCCGCGCGGCATCCTTTCGCGCTGAGCCACTGCGGCCCCGCGCCAGTTGAGGTACCATGAAGCAGAGTCAGCACAGTATGGAACCGCACTCCATCGTCGTGGTCAGCCTGCACAGTCCCAAAGAAAAAGTTTGGGGCGAACTGCTGGAGATGAGCATCGCCGGGATCGCCTTGCGCGGGATTGATCTCGGCGCATTCGACGATTTTGTCCGCCAGGTGCTGCACCCGGAGGGCGAGCGTGTCGGTCTGCCGACCCTTTTCTTTCCGATGTTGCGCATCGAGCGGATTGCGCTCGACGAGCCGCGCGGCTCCATCCCGTCGCTTGCCGAGATGTTCGAAAAAAAGGTGGGCCGCACGCTGCTCGAATACTTGGCCCTGTTCGCTTGAGCTCATTGCCGGACTCGATCCATGAAAACGCGCATCCTTACTGTCCCTAACCAGCTCACCTTCCTGCGCCTGGGATTCTTGCCGTTTTTTATTATTGCGATCCGCTACGACCGCTACGACTGGGCGCTGGGGATTCTGGTGGCGGCGGGGTTGAGCGACGCCCTCGACGGCTGGCTGGCGCGCCGCTGGAACCAGCGCACCACACTCGGCACATTCCTCGACCCGATCGCCGATAAGCTGCTGCTCTCTTCTTCCTATGTCGTGCTCGCGCTCGAGAAGAAGATCGCCTGGTGGTTGACGATTCTCGTGCTGGGCCGCGACGTCTTGCTCCTCGCGGCTTCCGCCGCCATCCTTGTCGTCGTCGGCTATCAGACGTTTCCGCCGAGCATCTACGGCAAGATCAACACCCTGTTTCAGATCTTTCTCGTATTTCTCGTCATCCTCGCGCAGGTCGCGCCGAATCCGTCACTCGACCTCGTGCGCCATGTCTTCATTTACCTCGTCGCATTCTTCACGGTTTTCTCCGGCCTGCATTACAGCATCGTCGTCGCCCACCGATTGAGCGGCCCGCACTCGACGCACTAAGCGCCTCAGCAATTCCAACAGACTTCCATGGGCTTCTTGAGTGCGCGAAGGATTATTGAATCAGGACTCTAGCTTGCGGGCGGAGAGAACAGGAACAACGCAGCGAAGCTCGCGACGATGGCGAGCGCGGCGATCCAGCCCATCGCGTAGGCGGCTTTGCGTTCGCCCGCGGTCACCGGCTCTCGGTCGGCCATCACTTTGCCGAGCAGGAACCCGCTCACCAGGCCTCCAAAGTGAGCCGCGTTGTCAATACCGGATACTACGAAGCCGAGGATCGCGATGTAGATGATCCACTTGATGAGCTGGCTGCGCAGCATCTGCATGGAAGCGCCGCCGCGCCGCGTCGTCACGGCGAGCAGGAGGCCGATCAATCCCAACAGCGCGCCCGAGCCGCCCACGCTGAAGTGACCCAAGAACGAACTGAATACGTACCCGATTGTCCCGGTGACGACATAGATGAACAGGTAGCGCGCCGAACCATAGAGTTCCTCGATTTGCGGGCCGATGTCCATCAGCACCCACATATTGAAACCGATGTGCATCAAGCTGCCGTGGAGAAACACAGCGGTGATGAGCCGCCAGGGCTCCTGCAGGTCATAAAAAAACGGCCGCGAAGCGCCGAGCCGATCAAGGACAGGCCCGGCAATTCCACCGAGGTTCATCAGTCCGCCGAGCCCGCCGCCACCGCTCAACCCGCCGCCCAGGCGAATCGTCGCAAGCAGGCTGACGCCATACAGCAGGCAGCTCAGCGTGAGGATGGCATACGTGGCAGGCGAGGTTGCCGGCATCAACCGGCCCAGCGACCGGCTCGCCGCCGCTAGAGAGAATGTCATGCTCGCGCCGCATTGATGGCAACGCGTTGCGCCTGCGCCGACCAGAGTCCCGCATGATGGACACATCCGCGGCCGCGCTTGTTGCGGACTTGAACGGAACATCGAAGCGGCGCTTTCGCGCCAGCGATCGAGCTTGTATCTCCAGCGAACGGGAAGAGGCACCAGGATTCCTTGCTATAATTTGTTTCGCCCCTATGATACCGGAAAATGAGGACGAAAACGTGAAACGGGACGCGGCGTGACGCTCACGGCCGCCCAATCAACTCCCTATTTTCATGGGGAGCTGGATCACCCCGAAGAAGTTGTCATTCCGAGCGAAGCCCCGCACCGAACGGTGTGGGGCGGAGAGAGGAATCCCTCCGAAAATGGAATCAGTGAACAAAGCGATTCCTCGGGCCGAGCCTCGGTTCTCGGAAAAACGGGGTGGCCAACTTCGCAGTTTTTCGCGGATCCTCGATCCGTTTGCCGCCGGATCGTTATTGCTTCCTGTTTTCTTTGGTTCGTGGTCTTGGCTGGCTCGGGCTGCGCGCATCGCCCGCGTGTGACCCCGTCGCCTGCTCCGGGGCCATCCGCTCCGGTTCCCTCGGGCCCGCCGCCACGAGCGGAAAGGCAGCCGGCCATTCCGGGGCAGTACACGGAAGAGGGAGTTGCCTCCTGGTACGGCGTGCCTTTCCACGGCCGTCGCACGTCGAACGGCGAGATCTACGACATGTACCAGTTCACCGCGGCGCACCGCACGCTGCCGTTCAATGGGGTTGTGCGCGTCACCAACCTGCGCAACGGCAAGCAGACCGAAGTGCGCGTCAACGACCGGGGCCCCTTCGTCGCCAATCGCATCATTGATTTGTCTTTTGCAGCCGCGCGCGCGATTGAGATGATCGGCACCGGGACGTCGCCAGTGCGGTTGGAGCTGATCTCCGGCTTGAGCCCTGTCGCCGGATTCTTCGCCGTGCAGGTGGGAGCGTTTCAGGTGCAGGAAAATGCGGAGCGTCTGCGCGCTCGCCTCAGCGCCAGCTACTCGCCCGTCACGATTCAGCTATACGATGCGCCTACGGGCGTTTTCTATCGCGTGCGTGTCGGTCGCCTGCCCAGCGAAGACGCAGCCAACCAGCTTGCTGAGCAGTTGCGCGCCAACGAACAATTGCTCACCTTCGTCGTCCGCCTCGACGAGTAAAATTTTTCCCTGCAAATTTTTCTTGTGCTGTCTCCGGTCGGATCGTTCGACGCGGGCAACATCCCGAGCCAGGAGCCGGGGGGCGCACTATTTGTGCTTCATCACGTACACGCCGTCCCAATCCGCCGGGGGCTCTTCGATGAGGAATTCATCGCAGCGGCCGAGGAATACGCGTGCGGGGCCGTCATCGGACTTGCGCCGGAGCAGTTCTTCGAACCAGCGGCGCGCCTCGCGCCAGTCGCGCTGCTTGTAGGCCTCGCGGCCCTTGTGGAAGAGATTGAGCAGTTCCTCCGTCTGCCCGCCGTCCCGGAGGCCGGCGAGCTCGTAGATCGTCACCGGCTGTGCTTTGCCCTTCACGCGAATCAAATCGAGTTCGCGAAACAACAGCGCCGCATCATGCACCTTTGCGCGTGTGGATTCGCTGGCGATCATTCGCGTGCCGTACTCCTTGTTCAACCCCTCGAGCCGTGACGACAGGTTCACTGCATCGCCCAGCGCCGTGTATCCGTAGCGCAGCGCCGAGCCCATGTTGCCCACCGACGCGATCCCGGAGTTGATGCCGATTCCGATTTCCAGCACCGGCTGATTGCGCGCCCGCCATTCCTTTTGCAGTTCGCCCAGGCGCGCCAGCATCTCGATTGCGGCCCGGCAGGCGCGCTCGGCGTGGTCCAGCTCTTCGAACGGTGCGCCCCAGATCGCCATCACCGCGTCGCCGATGTACTTGTCAAGCGTGCCTTGATTGCGGAAGACGATTCGCGTCATTTCCGTGAGGTATTGGTTCAGCAGGTCGGCCAATTCCTGGGCGTCGAGTTTTTCCGAAATACTCGTAAACCCGCGCACGTCGCTGAACATCACGCTGATCTCGGTCTTCCGCGGCTGGACCCGCTGCGGGTCGTCGAGCAGACGCCGGATCACTTCGGGGCTGACGTACTGCTGGAACGCGCCGCGTACCTTGCGCTTCTCCCTCTCTTCGACGAGCACGCGGTAGATCGCCACTAGGCCGACGTTGGGCACCAGAGTGAACAGCGCCGGCGTGATGAAGTTCAGCCACCAGCCGTGCACGAATGCCGTGTAAGTCAGCGCCGCGAACGGCGCCAGCAGCAGCAGCGCCAGCGCCATCCACCGCGGCTGCGCCAGCGCCATCCACATGCCCAGCGGGATGCCGAAGAGAAAAATCAGCGCCAAATCCCCCGCCGCCTGCTTCGCGCCGCGGTGGAGAAAATGCTGGTTCAGGATGTTGTCGATCACGTTGGCGTGAATCTCCACGCCGGGAAAATTCAGGCCGCCGAAGGGCGTCGCCCGCAGGTCCCCGATCCCCGTCGCCGAAGCGCCCACCAGCACCAGTTTGTCGCGGAACGTGCCGGGCGCAAAATTCTTGTTCGCCACATCGGCCAGAGAGACATACGGATACGTGTACCCCGGCCCCTGATAGTTGATCATCATCCGCCCCACATCGTCCGGGCGGACCGCGAGCTTCGAGCCGAATTCAATCCCGGCGATTCCCGCGGGGCCGAAATTGAGAACGGTTTCTTCGTTCGTCAAGCCCAGGAAAAGCCGCAGAGCCTGCACGTCAATCGAAGCGTAGAGATCCCATTGCTTGGGGTCCGGATCGCGCCCGTAGGGCAGCACCAGCAGCGCGCGTCGCACCACGCCGTCCGGGTCCGGCGCGACGTTGAAAAATCCGCAGCCCGCCTTGTCGGCGGGCAGCGCGCCGGTCAGCGTTTCCGTGTTCGCCTCCGCTCCC
>JBGQEW010000005.1:0-35419 GCA_041496565.1 Terriglobia bacterium
CGACACCGAGATCGCGGCACGCGCGGAGGATGCGCACCGCAATCTCACCACGATTCGCAATCAGAATTTTCCGAAACATGACAGGCTCGTCCTTGCGGATCGTAATCGCCAGTGTAGCACGCAAGCCCCGCTCGACCGTTGACACTCCCGTTTCTCTCTCTTAGAATTCGCACGATGATGTGGGCTTACCCATTCGAAGAGCAATTTGACCCTTCAGGAGACCCGTGATGAAGCATTTGCTTTTAGCGATTCTGATCCTGGGCGTGGTTTCTCCGCTCGAGGCGCAAAGCCAACCAGCAACTGCACCGCCGACGCAGGCCGCGCCCGCGGCGCAAACTTCGGCGCCCGCCGTGCCGCAAGGCCGGAAAAAGCGCGTCGCCGTTTTCGATTTTGACTACGCAACCGTCCGCACGAATTCGGCGGCGCTGTTTGGATCGGACATCGACGTTGGGAAGGGCATCGCCGACCTGATCGTTACCGATCTCGTGAAGAACGGCACGTATTCGGTCATCGAGCGCAAGGCTCTTGACAAGATTCTTGCCGAGCAGAACTTCTCCACGAGTGACCGCGCCAATCCCGCGTCTGCCGCGAAGCTCGGCAAGATCCTCGGGGTGGACGCGATCATCATTGGCAGCATCACTCAGTTCGGCAACGACACCAAGAACACGAATATCGGCGGAGGCGGCGGAGGCTTCGGTGGATTCGGGATTGGCGGCTTCGGCCACAAGAAGAGCAAGGCGATCGTGGCCATCGACGCGCGGCTCGTGGACATTGACACCGCGGAGATTCTCGGCGTCGCCGAGGGCAAGGGTGAATCCTCGCGCGAGAGCACCTCGCTGCTCGGCGGCGGCGGCAACTGGCACGGCTGGGGCGCCGGTCACGCTGATTTCGGCAGCAGCGATTTCCAGAATACGATCATCGGCGAAGCGGTGAAGAAAGCCACCGACAATCTCGCCACGGGGTTGATCGGGGAGAACGGCAAGCTCCAGACGCGCACGATCATCGTCACCGGCCTGGTCGCAGCCGTGGATGGTGGCCAGATCGTCCTCAACGTCGGGGCCAAGACCGGCATCAAGGTTGGCGACCAGATGACGGTTGAGCGCGTGACGAAAGAAATCAAGGATCCCGCCACGGGACAGGTGATCCGCCGGTTGAGCTCCCAGGTCGGCGTGATTCAAATTACCGATGTAGATGACATCTCTTCGGTGGCGAAGGTGGTCTCAGGCAGCGGCATCAAAGTCGGCGATCTGGCGAAAACCACTACCCAATAGCGGCAGGCGCTGCGAAGAAATCGGGGGGCGTTCCTAGAAAGTGTGCGAAAGCGGAGGGTCTACGGCACAAATCGGCCGCGCGGCCCTCGAAACCCACTATTATGGAAAATGCCTGAGTTGAAAAAAAACGGCCTGCCATGAACGCTTCCGAACACGAACGGTGAGAACCGCCGTGTCCCCGCAGTGCATCCTCCGAAAGCCGAGTACCCGCACCCGCTGAGGCTGACGTAAGGAGTGGCACGAGGCACCTGCGCGTCGCGGTCCGCTTTGCCGGTCAGCACATCCACGTCGTGCGGGTCGAGCGGATGGCCCAGCTTCGGCGCGGCTGCCGGTTGCGCGGCGTGCGTTGGCGTGTCCGTCTGACCATTCGTAGCCTGCGCCTCCGGAGCCGGTTTGGGCTGCGGCGGCGGCTGTTGCGCCGAGACTGACGCGCCGGCAAAAAGCAGAACGGTGAGAAACGCGGCTCGCTTCGTGGCAGCCTCCTCCGGACGCTACGTTCAGTGATTATAACACCACACCCAATCTCCCTGCGGCAACAATCGCGCTTGCTGCGCCGTACTCATGCCTTATTCGTGCCGAGATCCGTAAGACGCGCTCGACACGTGCCGGCCTTCTACCGCTGGTCAGGCTTGTTCACCGCGCAAATGGACTCGGAAGCGAAAGGACGATTGGCGTCTATAGCGGGATGTTGCCGTGCTTTTTGCGGGGCATGGTGTCGCGCTTGTTCTCGAGCGAGCGCAACGCGGTAATCAGCTTCGGGCGCGTCTGCGCGGGCTCGATGATAGCGTCCACGTAACCGCGCTCGGCCGCGACGTAGGGATTGGCAAAGCGCTCGCGAAACTCGGCAATTTTCTCTTGCCGCAGGTGCTCGCGTTCGGTCTCGGGCGCGCGTTCGAGCTCGCGCTTGTACACGATGTTGACCGCGCCTTCCGGACCCATCACGGCGATCTCCGCGCTCGGCCAGGCCAGGTTCATGTCCGTGCGGATGTGCTTCGACGACATGACGCAGTACGCGCCGCCGTAGGCCTTGCGCGTGATCACCGTCATTTTCGGCACCGTAGCTTCGGCGAACGCGAAGAGAAGTTTTGCCCCGTGCTTGATAATGCCGCCGAATTCCTGCTGCGTGCCGGGGAGGAAGCCGGGGACATCCTCGAACGTGACCAACGGAATGTTGAACGCATCGCAGAAGCGCACGAACCGCGCACCCTTCACCGAAGCGTTGATGTCCAGCACGCCCGCGAGAAACGCCGGTTGGTTCGCGACGATGCCAACCGGCCGGCCTTCCAGCCGCGCGAAACCGACGACGATGTTTTTCGCAAAGTGTTCGTGCACTTCGAAGAAATCGCCGTCGTCCACGACCGAGTGGATCACGTCCTTGATGTCGTAGGGCACCATGGGGTCTTCGGGCACGATGGCGTTGAGGCTCGCGTCGGCCCGGTCCCACGGGTCGGTAGCGGCGCGGCGCGGCGGGTCTTCGAGATTGTTCGAGGGCAGAAAGCCGAGCAGCTCGCGAATCATCGCCAGACATTCGGCATCGTCGGCGGCGACAAAGTGGGCGACGCCGCTCTTCTCGTTGTGCGTCATCGCGCCGCCGAGCTCTTGCTTCGTCACTTCCTCGTGCGTGACCGTCTTGATCACATCCGGGCCGGTGACGAACATGTAGGAGGTGTCGCGCGTCATGAAAATGAAATCGGTGATGGCCGGTGAATAGACGGCGCCGCCGGCGCATGGCCCCATGATCGCGCTGATTTGCGGGATCACGCCGCTGGCAAGCGTGTTGCGAAGAAAAATATCCGCGTAGCCGGCGAGCGACATCACGCCTTCCTGAATGCGCGCCCCGCCCGAATCGTTCAGGCCGATCACGGGCGCTCCGGCGCGCATGGCGAGGTCCATGATCTTCGTTATTTTTGAAGCGTTCGCTTCGGACAACGAGCCTCCGAATACGGTGAAATCCTGTGCGAAGACGTACACGAGCCGCCCGTCAATGCGTCCGTAGCCGGAGAGGAAGCCGTCGCCCAGCGGCTTCTGCTGCTCCATGCCGAAGTCGGTGCAGCGGTGCGTGACGAACTTGTCGAGCTCCTCGAAACTGCCTTCGTCAAGCAGCAGCTCGATCCGCTCGCGTGCGGCGAGCTTGCCTTCCCGGTGCTGCCGCTCGCGGCGCTCGGCTCCCCCGCCGGCTTCGGCAGCTGCATTGCGCTTGCGAAGCTCATCGCGCGCGCCGTCAGCGCTCCGGATGGGCTTGTGAAGCGCGTCGTGTTGTTCTTTATCGGTTGGCATGCGAGGTAGCGTGCCACAGGCGCTGGCGCGGGGCAAGCTAGCGATTAAGACTCGGGAGCTTCGCCGACAAGGTGGACGGCGACATGCGTGGCAAGAAAAACCGCCCCGACCAGCGCGCCGGTGCCGAAGAGCAGCGCTGCGGCGACAGCGAGGGCATGCGCGACCGGCTGGTGGATCTCAGCCACGGCCAGGGTGACGACAAGCACAAGGCCCGCCGCGGCTAGCAATACGATCAAGCCAACAAGCGTCGAGAGAACCGTTGTCGCGAGGCGGTATTTCATGAGTGTTCGAGGCAGTTCAAGACCTAGCCGAGGGCTCGGTGCAGGCCCTTCGACTGTCCAGAAGCCTCAGTGTATCCCCGACCAGTCGTCGGCGACCAGGATGGAATTGCTGGGATTCGAAGGATCATATTTCACACTGGTGGATTGGCCGGCAATCATGCCGGCGAGGCATGCGCGTTCCTCAAGGCCGGTGATGTCCTGCGCCGTCTCGTAGGTGACACCAGAAATCGAATAAGTGTAGAAGAGCATTTTACGGGTGCCGGTGCCGTGGTCCGCGTTCGAGGAACGGCGCTTGCGGAAAAGGCCTCGTGAGGTATCGGTTTCGGGCGGCTGGTCCACAATCTCGAGAATCTGACCTTCCACGATGCGCCCGACTCGATTCAGGTAGGAACGCCGCTTACGCTCCGCTTCGTCGGGGTCTTGCGGCCGGCGTCGCCACATCAGGAAAATTCCGACTGCCGCCAGGGCAAAGAACCCGGCGCCCATGGCCAGTTCGCGCCAATTTTCCACTACGTATTTCAAAGCTCGCCCTTGCACGCCGCCGCTTGGAGAACGGCTTCGAGTTTCGCGGCGCCGAAAAAGAGTTCCATTTTCACTTGTTTCCCGACCTTCCGTTCCCGGCGCGCCAGCATCTAGCTTTCGAACGACACCACCGGATTGCGCAACGTGCCGATGCCGCTGACGATCACTTCCACGACGTCGCCTGCTTTGAGCGGGCCGACACCGGGAGGCGTCCCGGTCGAAACCACGTCGCCAGGCACCAGCGTCATGACCTGTGAAATCCATCGAATTATAACATCAACGGAAAAGATCATTTCCGTGAAGGGCGCTGACTGTTTCCGCACACCATTGAGGTAGGTTTCAACCGTTGCGCTGGAGAAATCGAGTTCGGTTGCGAGGACGGGGCCCAAGGGACAAAACGTGTCAAAACCTTTTGCGCGGGTCCACTGTCCGTCCGTGTTTTGCAAATCGCGCGCGGTGACGTCGTTCAGGCAAGTGTAGCCGGCAATGTAGGGTTCGACAGCGTCCGCAGGCCCGAGGCGTGAACAAGGGCGGCCGATCACCACCGCCATTTCGCCCTCGTAGTCCACGCGCTTCGATATCGGAGGCAGGACGATTGGTTCGTCCGGAGCAATGATGGCCGACTGCACCTTCAGGAAAATCAACGGCTCCTTGGGAATGGGGTGTCCGAGTTCAACCGCATGCTCGGCGTAATTGCGCCCCAGGCAGACAATCTTGCTCGGCACTGCGGGTGGCAGCAGCTTCACTTCGTCGAGCGGCCAGCTCCGGCCCGTTTCGGACCAGTTGCCGCGCGCCGATGCACCAAGCGAGGAGATGAAGTCGCCGGAAATCTCGCGGACCTCCTTGCCCGTGACGATGCCACAGCGCAGCTCCGGACGAATCAATTGCGTTGCACGGGCAACTCCCGCGGCTGCAAATTCCTGGGGTTGAAAACGGCAGAACTTCATCGGTGATGGTGAACGGCGTGTCGGGGACGCCGGCGCACCGGGATAGGGGACACCAAGATCGCGGAACGGACCATCGGCGCTACCCAAGCGATCACGGCGGCCATCCCATATGCCGCCGCGCCGTAAGCCAGGATGATCCCCGGCGTGCGAATACGGCTGTAGAGATTCTCAAAGAAATTCCCTGCACCCACATAGGCCGCCGTAAAGAGCGCCCATCCGACTATTCCGCTCGTGAATAAAAGTACGGGCGATCGCCAAAAGCGGCAAATGGGAATCAGGATCACAAAGAGAAAGGCAACGCTGCAGACGGCGTTTCGTTCGGTGGCAAGGCGCTCGAGCCAGGGCGTGCGGTTCGCTCCAAAGAGCGAGATGGCCATAACAAGGGAGAGCAGCACTCCCGTCAGGAGCCCTGTCCGCAGCGTAGGGCTGTGCATGAGGTCGAAGCGTTCCGTCGCGTGATGGTTCGAAGGGATCACGGTCTCGCTTTCTCAGCTTCCGCGGGTACCACTACAGAGATTGGCGAGCTCGGCGAGCTTTCATTGCCGGCGCGGTCAACGGCCGTGACAGTATAGGAATAGGAGCGGCCGGGCACTGCCGACATATCACGAAACGCGGGCGTGGGCAACAACTCTCGGTTTAGCTTCTCTCCCCTGGTCCCCGACTCCGGCTGATCGCTGCGGTAGACGTTGTAACCCGTGACGTCCGTCGCCGGGCTAATGCCCCAAGAAAGCTCCGGGTGAACAGGCACTCCTCCATTCGTGGGTATCAACATAACCAACAAATCCTGCGGCGCGGCTGGGGGAAATTTGTCGAGCGGCGTGACAACTGCCAGGTTCGAGTCCCCCGATTCAACGGAATCCGCTTCGTATTGGGCGACGCTGCGCACGGAATAGACGTACGTATGGCCAAACCCGAACTGCGCGTCCCTATAGTGCGGGGCGGGCGACACTCCGAGCAGTTCGAGCGGGGCCAGCAGCTTCGCTTTCGATGGATCCTTCTCCGCCTCGGCTTCGGCGCCCGGAGCGACTTCGGCACGATAAACATGGTAGCCGCCGAGCCCCGCAATCGGTGCGCCGGAGGTAGTTCGCGCGGGCGGTGCCCAGGAAAGCTCAAGCGCCGACTTCGTCACTAGCAGCACGACTTCGCCGATCGATTCCGGCGAGGGGTAGACCCGCACGGCAGCGGAATTTGACGCCTCGGAGTCTTTTTTCTTCGAGGCGCGCGTGCGGACGAAGTAGACCGCCTGCTCACCCGCATGCCGCACAAGGTCTTCCGGCTTGATCGGATCGTTGAATCGCATGCGGCCATCCGCTTCGTAGGTACTGACCAGCGCAGAAGGAATCGTGTAGGTCGGCTCCTTCGGCGGTGCTGCGGCCGCGGAGGCGGCGCTTGCCGGAACAAAACTACGGAAGATTTCGACCGCGGGCGCTTCGCTGAGCGGCTGATTGTCCACTGCGACCTTCGGGACGGTGAAGGCCAATACAATGCTGTCGCCCGCCTGATGCGCCGACAAGTCGGTCACGGCTTGCGGGACGGGCGGATGAGGCGGGGTGGGATCGCCGGGCGCCGCGCAGCCTGCGATTCCAGCGAGCGCGATCACGGCGAAGATGAGCATATGAGAAGAGAAAATGGATAGTCGAAAACAAGGAAAGCCCGTCCAAAGCACCGCGAGGGAGGAGGCCGGGAATTCCTCTTTTCCTTTTTCCATTGACCCTTTTCCGTTCTCAGAGGATGTAACGGCTCAGGTCCTGATCCTTGACGATCGAGGCGAGTTGCTTCTGGACGTAAGCGGCATCGATCTTGATCACTTTCTTCTTCAATTCGGGCGCGTCAAAGGAAATCTCTTCCAGCACCTTTTCGAGAATGGTGTGCAGGCGGCGCGCGCCAATGTTTTCGGTCTGCTCGTTTACGCGCGCGGCGAATTGCGCGATGGTGGCCACCCCATCCTCGCTGAACGTGAGCTTGACGCCTTCCGTATCGAGCAGGGCCGTGTACTGCTTGATGAGGGCATTTTTCGGTTCGGTAAGAATACGGATGAAGTCCGCCTCGGTGAGAGAGCTCAACTCGACGCGGATCGGAAAGCGCCCTTGCAGCTCGGGGATCAAATCGGAAGGCTTGGTGGTGTGAAACGCGCCGGCGGCAATAAAAAGGACATGCTCGGTGCGCACCATGCCGTAGCGCGTGTTTACGGTAGTGCCTTCGATGACCGGCAGGATATCGCGCTGCACGCCCTCGCGGGAAACGTCCGGGCCGTGGCCGGACTCGCGCCCGGCGATCTTGTCGATCTCGTCGATAAAGAGGATGCCCATCTGTTCGACGCGGTCCACCGCGGTGCGCGTCACCTGGTCCATATCGAGCAGGCGATTTTCTTCTTCTTGAATCAGGTAATCGAACGCCTCCGCCACGGTCATTTTTCGCTTCTTCTTCTGCTGGCCGAAGAAGCCGGAGAGCATGTCTTTGACGTTGATGTCCATTTCCTCGATGCCCTGGTTCGAAATAATTTCGAACGACGGCATCGAGCGCTCGCGGACCTCGACCTCGACCACGCGCTGGTCGAGCTTGCCTTCACGCAATTGGGCGCGAAGCTTTTCACGCGTGCGCTGCGCCACTTCGCGCCGCTGCGACTCGGTGGTTGCGGTGGCCGGCCCGACGGTTTCAAACGTCGGCGGCGAGGACGGCAGCAACAGGTCGAGCACACGTTCTTCGGCGGACTGTTCGGCGCGCTCCGCCACTTCGTCAAGTTTTTCCTCGCGAACCATGTCGATCGCCACCTCAACCAAATCGCGCACCATGGATTCGACATCGCGGCCCACGTAGCCAACTTCGGTGTACTTGGAAGCTTCGACTTTCACGAACGGGCAGCCCGCCAGCCGCGCCAGCCGGCGCGCAATTTCCGTCTTGCCCACGCCGGTGGGCCCGATCATCAGGATGTTCTTGGGGAGAATCTCTTCCGCCAGTTCCGGCGGCAATTTTTGCCGGCGTACGCGGTTGCGCAGCGCCACGGCAACGGCGCGCTTGGCCGCCACTTGCCCCACAATGTACTTGTCGAGCTCGACCACGATTTCTCGCGGCGTCAGCTCATCAAACGAGGGCAGCGGTTCCGGTTCGGGTTCGTGCGATTCTCCGGGAAGATAAAGCGCCATTGGCTTGTCCGCCTTGCCGTTCACAATTCCTCGATCGAAAAATGATCGTTCGTGAAAATACAGATTTCACTCGCGGTGCGCATCGCTTCCTGCACGATTTCCTTCGCTCCTAGCTTCGTATGCTTGGCGAGAGCGCGCGCCGCGGCCAGCGCATAGGGGCCGCCCGAACCGATCGCGCAGATTCCGTCGTCCGGCTCGATCACGTCGCCCCGGCCCGAGAGCAGGAATGTGGACTTCCCGTCCGCCACCAGGAGCATCGCATCGAGATGCCGCAGCAAGCGGTCCGTGCGCCATTCCTTCGAGAGCTCCACCGCCGCACGCGGCAGATTGCCGTGATACTCCTGCAGCTTGTTTTCGAAGCGGCTGAAGAGCGAGAGGGCGTCCGCCGTGCTTCCGGCAAATCCCGCCAAGATCTTGTCGCTGAAGAGGCGGCGGATTTTCTTGGCGTTGTGCTTCATGACGCCTTCGCCGACGGTTACCTGCCCGTCGCCCGCCATCACCACTTTTCCGTCGCGCCGAACACACAAGATCGTCGTGCTCCGTATGCGCAGGGTTGCGCCGCTCGACTGTGTCGATGTATCGCGCCTGCGCCTTGTCGCGGTGCGTCCCCGGCCGGTTTTCTGCGTCATTCGCATCCGGCCATTATACCGCGCCCTTCGACAATTCAGCCACAGAGACGCCGAGTCTCCATGAAGGGGCGGACTTAGAAACAGGGGCAAGATCACGGCTGGACTGGGAGCGGCGGGTGAAACGCGCGGCGCTAGGCGCCGCGTAAGCCAGCGTCGAGGGCATCGTAAAAGAGGGCGAGCTCTGTGGGCTGCGTGAAGATGTGCGTGGAGATGCGCAAGCGCTCGGCGCCTCCTGCGACGCGGATGTTCCGCCCGGCGCACTCGTCCGCAACGCGCTTCAATACTCCCGTGGTTGCGCCCGCCGGCACAGGCGGCACGGGTTCAAAGCTGACCATGCCGCCGTAGAATGCGTCGCCGCTCGCATTGACGATGCGAATTTGCGGATAGCGCGCGACGCGCTCACGCACCTGCGAAGCGAGCTGATGAATCCGCGCATAAACACGCTCGGAGCCGAGCTGCTGATGAAAATCGAGCGCCGCTTTCAGTCCGACCATTACGGAAAGATTCGACGTGCCGAACCAGGAGAAGCGGTACGCCTTCATATCGTAGTTGTTCCAGTTGGCCGTGGCGATGTTCACCCACAATTTGTTGAGCAGGGGCTCGCGAATATAGAGCGTGCCGGTGCCCTTCGGCGCCATCAGCCACTTGTGGGGACTGGTCGCGTAGAAATCACATCCGATGTCATGCAGGTCGAGGGGGATTTGCCCGATGGCATGCGCACCGTCCACATGCGTCAACACGCCGTGGCGCCGCGCCATCGCGCAAATCTCTTTCGCGGGCATCACAAGGCCGGTGACCGTGGTGATGTGGCTGAATACGATGATGCGCGTCTGCGGCGTGATCGCGCGCTCGAACAAGTCCACGATCTCGGCAGCCGAGGCAGGCGGCTTCGGCAGCGGCACGGTATTCAGCTTGATGCCGAAGCGCGCTGCTTTCTGCTCCCAGCCGCAGCGCCCGCCGGGATGCTCCTGATCGCTCAGCAGCGCTTCTTCGCCCGGCTTCATGTCCAGCCCGTTGGTGATGACGTTGTTCGCCTCGGTGGCGTTGCGCACGATGGCCAGCTCGTCGCGGGTCACATGGAGGTAGGCGGCGAGCGCATCGCGCAGCTCGCGCAGGCGCGGGCTTTCCTCGTAGCCGAACCACGGATAGGCGGGCTCTCGATATTCTTCGGCGTACAGAATGTGATCGACCATCGCGCGAAGCACCGGCAGCGGCGAACAGCCCACCGAGCCGCAGTTCAGGTTCACGTGGTCTGCGGCAAGCAGCCATTGGCGGCGCAACTCGGCCCAGTAGCGGTCCGCATCGGTCGCGAGCAGACCCGGAGGCGGCAAGGGATCCGTTTGCTGCGCGAAAAGCTGTTCGGCCCGCGCGAGCGGAAGGCCGAGCAAGGTGGCAGCCACTGCGGTGCGCTGCAGGAATTCGCGTCGGCGAAGCATGAATTACCCCCCGATGGGCTGACAAATCTGGCGCGGAGTCTAACAGAAAAGGTGCGGCGTGGCGCTGAGGATGCCTGCGGGGTTATGGAGCTCTGTTCTTGTTTTTCTTGTCCTTGTACTTGTTTCCGACCTTGCCGTAGCGCTCTTCGAGCGACTGCTTGGTGAAGAGCGAATCGGCGAGTCCGGTGTTGTACTTGAAATCGTCGAAAAATGCCTGGAAGATTTTTCTCCCGTTTCGTTCGCGCGCGATCTGGAACGGGGTTTGAACTCCCTGAATCGGATGGTAGTTCGAGAAATGGGTAATGTCCTCGCTGGGGGTGTGGTAGGTGGGGTCGCGCGTTTCCACGCGTTCCTGAATGGGCAGGTGCGTCGAGCGCGCGAGCGCGATGCGAATCCTGCGCTGGTCGCTATCTACGAGCTCGACCCAGTCCGATTCCTTCAGCTCCACGACGTCGAAACCACCGTAACGAAGAATCACGCCGGGCTCTTTCAGGCGATAACGGAGGATCATGTCGATGTCCACCTTCAGATCTTCCTGCCGCTGTTTGACCGAATCCTCCGAGGCGTCCGAGACGCCACCGCGGTCCATCACCCACCCGTGGTCGCCGTCGAACGCTTCGATGATGTTGCGCTTGGAAGAAAATTCGATGCGATCCTTGTCCGGAAGCTTGCTGAAGTCGTAGAAAACAGTGTAGCCGGTCAAATCGCCCGAATGTCCGAACTGGCCGAGGCGTCCGATGACGGAGACATCCCGGACGGCAAGATAGGCGTCGCCGCCAAGCGCCTGAATCGCCTGTTGGAGCAAGTCCTTGGCCTTCTCGGCGCTCTGCGCGGGCATCATCACCTGTGGATCCTGCGCGCGCGCGGCGTGAGGGAGCCCGGCTCCGACGACGAGCAACAAGCTAAGCAAAAAACGTCGCGTTATCCGCACAGAACTGCCCCTCCATTCACGTTGACGATCTCGCCGGTCATGAATGTTGCCAGGTCGGAAGCAAGGAACAGAATTGGCCCGGCGACTTCTTCGGCCGCGGCCACGCGGCCCAGCGGAATCTGCCCATACGCGAATTTCCGCCCTGCCTTGGTTTCGAGCACCGCCTTCGACATGTCCGTATCCACCCAGCCTGGCGCAACACCGTTCACCAGGATATTGTGCCGCGCGAGTTCGGTCGAGAGCGCCTTCACGAAACTGATGATGGCGCCCTTGGTGGCTGCGTAGTGCGAGTGGAAAGCTTCACCGCGCTGACCAGCGGTCGAGCTGATGGCAATGATGCGACCGGAGCGCTGCGCGATCATGTAGGGTGCGGCGTAGTGCACCACGCCATACGCACTTTTCAGATTCACGCGCATCATCTCGTCCCATGCACGCTCGTTGAGCTTTTCAATAGGCAGTTCTTCGGCGTTCCAAATGCCCGCGTTGGCCACTAGGATGTCCAAATGGCCGAGCCGTTCCCGCGCGAACTCGACGAGCTTTTTGGCATCGGACATGCGGCTGAGATCGGCCTTCAGGGCTTCGATACGAGTGCCGTGCTTCCTCGCTTCCTGCTCGACCTGAGTGGCGGCTTCGCGATTGCGATAGTAGCTGAACACGACGTCGGCGCCCGCCTGCGCGAACAATTTCACCGCGGCCGCGCCGATGCCACGCGATCCGCCGGTGATGACCGCCGCCTTGCCCGCAAGAGAAATCATGAAACCCCCAAGAGGAACTTGAGAAGCCAGCCGCCGAATGTTGAAAAAGGAGGCTCGAAACTTGTCTTGCCAGCCCGCGCGAAACCTTCTTAGCCCTGACTCTGCTCTCAGCCGCCTACGTGCGCCGACCGCGCGGCGGCCACCAACTCGCGGAAGAGCGAACGAGCCAGCGGATCCGCCGTCATGCGCTCCGGGTGCCACTGCACGCCGGTGATCCAGCCTGCCGTGCCGGATGCTTCGACGGCTTCGATGATACCGTCTGGCGCCCGCGCCACAATCCGCAGGCCGCGCCCGGGCTCGAGAATCGACTGGTGATGTGAGCTGTTCACACGCGCCTCGGTCGCGTCTGCGAGTTGCGCCAGCCGCGAGTCCGGCTCAATCAGCACAGTATGAAACGGCTCGGGCGCGCCGCCTTTCGAGTTCTCCCATGGATGCTGAACCTTTGTGGCGAGCTCGCTCGGGATGTCCTGGATCAACGTCCCTTCGCGGAAAACGTTTAAAGATTGGATGCCGTAACAGATGGCGAGGACCGGCTTGTTCTGCGAGTAGGCGTGTTCGAGCAGGGCAAAGTCAGTTTGCTCGCGGAAAGAGTCGTCATCGGCCGTCTTCGCATGGCGTGGCGAGTGGAAGCGAGATGGATTAACGTCAGCCGGACTGCCCGGAAGCACGATGGCGTCCAGCGATCGCGCCAGCGCTTCGAGTTCGGCCGGCGAAAGCGTTAGCGAGATTTCGACTGGTTCGCCGGCTGCTTCCTTGACCGCGTGAAGGTACAATTCGTACTTCTCGCGCTTGCGCGTAACCTCTTCGTTTCGTGTGCGATACGGGATACCAATCCGTGGACGATTTGTCATTTCGCGCTTCATCGGAGCAACTATCCTATCATCGCTCTACGGGTGCGGCAACAAAGCGCGGCAATCTGCGCCGCAAAATGAGAATGTCCGGTTTGTGCAAAGTAGAAATGTCCGCTTTTCTAGGGGGCGGGAGACCCCATGAAAGAGGAGCGGATCGAGTTGAGCGCAAGAGAGCGGGAGCGGGCCGACCCCCAGCCGGCTGGCTCCAGAATCTACTCGCAGGTTTCCGTCGGATGGTTCGCTTGGGGCCCGACCGCAGTTGGGTGAGCCCGTCGCCGCTTACAATCCGGCGTTGAGAGAGATGAACCGCGGACCCGATGGCGGTAGAGATTTCGGCCGCGGGGTCGCCGGCTTACGGGGCGGATGCGTCTCCAGCCAGGACTCGTAGTTTCGCTTCATCTGCTCAAGATGCTGCGGAAGATGGCGCTCGATGAGATCGAGCCACTGGTCGAGACTGATGGTACCCAGCTGGGGATGCTCGACCGTGTGTGACCAGACCGGCTCGGGCAGCGCCACCAATAATTGGTAGGTCATGTTTCGCATGCGGCGGAAGAGGTCAAGCGCCTGTTTTGTGCTTTGATGAAAATATCCGAGCGCGCCTGCCCAAGCTCCGTGGTCGGCAGAGAGCACTGGCTTGCCCGGTTCGGCGATCAAGCAACGGCAGCGGATGTAAGCATTCGCTTCGCTGTCGGCGAGATGCAAGATGATCTCGTGAATGCTCCAGTGATCCGGCGCCGGCTTGTACAGCCACATTTTCTTCGGGAATTCGCGCAGCGCCGCAGAGAGCACGTGGGGTGCGCGTCCGAAGGATTCGACTTTTTGCCGTCGCTCCTCGCGCGTCATGAGACACCTCCCCTTTTAATCATTAGACGCCCCACGAAAGAATTTGTTGCCTGAAACAATGAGATGCGCATGAGATTGGTTTGAATCGGTCAACATTGCGCACTCTTCCGGAGAACCAGACGCGAGTGTTCGGCGATGAACACCGTGCGCGAGCGAGCGTAGAGTTCTGCTCTGGTGCATGAGAAAGGCCGAAACCGTCACTTCCGGTTACAAAGATTGCGGCAGTTTCACCATCTCTCCGAATTTCGGAAGAAAAATTCCATTCAATGGAGATGGGCGGTCGGAAGAAGAATTCAGGGGCGTTTTTTGGCCTTTTTGACGGCGAAACGGAAAGTTCAGCCAGCGGCAAATAAATAGGGGGACGAAGCGCGGAGAACAATTTTACGAACGAGGCGCCGCGTTTGCGTGCAGAACGGGATCTCGCCGCAGCCAGTAGCTGCGCAAGTCGCCGACCAGGTAGAGCGAGCCGGTTACGAAAACGGCGTCTTCCGGCTGCGCCAGCTCGAGGGCGCGCTCGAGTGCCTGCGCAGGATCGGCAACGACTTCGATAGTTTGCGCGTGGTGACGCGTCATCTCCGCGAGCACTGCGGCAGTGATGGCGCGAGACTGGTGCGGCTCGGTAAGAATCACGGTTTCGGCACGCGGAAATAACAGGCCGGAAATTTCGTCCACGGCCTTGTCGCGCATTGCGCCATAAACAAGAACAACCCTGCGGCCTCGAAGGTGCTCCTCCCAAAAGGCTAGTAGCTCTCGCGCCCCGGCGGGATTGTGGGTGCCGTCGAAATAAATCGCGGGCCTCTCTGCCAGGCGCTCGAGACGGCCCGGCCAGCGCGCGCCCGCAAGGCCGCGCGCGATGGCATCGTCGTCGATGGGAAACCCGCGCTCGGCGAGCAGCCGGGCGGCAGCGAGGGCAGCGAGCGCGTTGCGCACCTGAAAGCGTCCGGGCAGCCGCAAGTCAATTGCGACTTGCTTGTTCGAATGCGACGAGGAGACGTCCGCGCTGTAGCAGCCGTCCTTCGATGTCAGTCGTTCGATTCGGTAGGCGACATCGATTTCGACGAGTCTCGCGTCCAGTTCAGCACAGCAGCGCGCGATCACGGCGCGCGCTTCCGGCCGCTGTGCCGCGCTGACCACCCAGCCGCCCGGCTTGATGATGCCCGCTTTTTCCGTGGCGATTTGTTCGATGGAGTGGCCGAGATAGTTTTCGTGATCGAAATCGATCTGCGTAATCACGGCAACTTCGGGCGTCACAATGTTTGTCGCATCTAAACGTCCCCCCATGCCGACCTCGTAGGTCACAAAATCAATTTCGGCGCGAGCGAATGCGTCGAACGCGATAGCGGTAAGGCATTCGAAGAAGGTGGGGTGAGCCGCCAGCGCGCCTGAGGCCATCAGCGTTTCGACGTGCGCCAAAACCTTGGTGAACGACTCGGCAAAGGCGGCATCTGAGATTTCCTTGCCTGCAATGCGAATCCGTTCATTAATGCGTTCGAGGTGCGGCGAGGAATAGAGGCCCGTGCGCAGGCCGGCGGCGCGCAGAATCGAATCGAGCATGGCAGCCGTGGAGCCCTTGCCGTTGGTTCCCGCAATGTGCGCGCACGGGCAGGCGCGCTGCGGGGCACCCATGGATTCCGAGAGAACCGTGATGTTGGCGAGATCGAATTTCTGGACCCGCGCCCCTGCGGAACCGCTCAGGGCAGGCTGACGCGGCGCGGCGAGCTCTTTGCCCAAGGTCAGCAAGTAACGAACTGACTCGTCATAGTTCATGGGAGGATCAAGCTAACTCAAGAAAAAATCGAACGCGGAAGAAATATAGCTCTTCAAGTCCTTGCGATGAACGACGGCGTCGAGGAAGCCGTGCTCGAGAAGAAATTCGGAACGCTGGAAGCCATCGGGGAGTTTTTGCCGGATGGTCTGCTCGATGACGCGCGGCCCGGCAAAACCGATCAACGCGCCCGGTTCGGCGATATTCAAGTCGCCGAGCATCGCGTAGCTGGCCGTCACGCCCCCCGTGGTGGGATCGGTGAGCACGGAGATGAACGGGACACGGGCCTCGTCCAAGCGCGCGAGCGCCGCCGAGACCTTCGCCAATTGCATCAGACTGACCGTTCCCTCCATCATCCGGGCGCCGCCCGAACAGGAAACGATGACGAGCGGCTTTCTTTGTTCGATTGACATTTCAACCGCGCGCGTGACCTTCTCGCCCACCACCGCTCCCATCGATCCCCCGATGAAGCCGAACTCCATCGAGCAGCAAACGATCGGC
Organism: Terriglobia bacterium; assembly: GCA_041496565.1. GTDB lineage: Bacteria > Acidobacteriota > Terriglobia > Acidiferrales > UBA7541 > JBGPTK01. The sequence continues at coordinate 16,153 of JBGQEW010000005.1, forward strand.
CGGCCCTCCAGATTTCCTTCCATGGTCAAGATCGCGTCGCACATCCCCAGCTTTTTCCGCGCGGCCTCTAGCCGATCTTTGTAGGGCTTAGTGTCTTCGAATTCGAGAGGGTCGGTCGAAAAAAGTTCCTTGTCGTGTTCGGTCCATTCGCCCTCGTCGAGCAGCAGCTCGAGCCGGCGCTTCGCGTGGAGGCGGAAGTGGTGATCGCATTTCGGGCAGACCTGCCAGTTCTCCTCGAGGTCTTTCTTCCAGATGATGGCGCGGCAATTTTCGCACTTGGTCCAGAGACCTTCGGTGCGGACCCGGCGCTCCTCACTCGGCACCGCGGATTCGATCGATCTTTTTTCGCGCTTAAACCAAGCCATGGCTGAGTCGAGAGTCCAAAGTTGAAAATCGAATGTTCCAGATCACCGTTTCTTTCGCCACCTACAACCTATCACCTAATAGTCGATTCCGCGCTGGGCCAGGATGCCCTTGGTGTACGGATGCTTCACTTCGCGCATCTCCGTCACCAAGTCAGCTTGCTCGACGAGCTTCGGATGGGCGTTGCGGCCCGTGCAAATCACGTGAATGCGCTCCGGCCGGCCCGCCAGCGCCGCCACCACTTCTTCCGGGTCGAGCATCTTGTAGCTGATCACGTAATTAATTTCATCGAGAACCACAAGATCGTATGCTTCGCTGTAAATTTGCTGCCGTCCGAATTCCCACGCTTCGCGACACATGCGAAGATCCTCAGGATCCGTTTCCGCGCCACCCACTTTCACGAAGCCGCGGCCCATCGGGCGAATCTCGAATTTGTCCGAGCCCAGCATCTTGGCCGCGTCGAGTTCTCCATAATGCCAAGACCCTTTAATGAATTGCACCATCAGCACCCGCAGCCCTTGGCCTACGGCGCGAAACGCCGTGCCCAATGCGCAAGTCGTCTTGCCCTTGCCCGGCCCGGTGTAAACGATTAGGAGTCCCTTTCCTTCCGGCATCAGAGCGATCTGCTTTCTGCAGTCAGCAGAGACAATGAAGAATAGTGAGCGTAGGCGCGAAAAACGTCAAGCACGAGAGGGTCCGATTGCCAGAGTGAGGCGGCGCCAAAGAGGAAAGAAGAGAACAAGCACAGGGGCAGGTGGCCATAGTCCCTCCAAGCTAAGATGCGTTAGGTTTTCAGGAAAGCTGGAGGTTCACACGAAGTCGGTCCGCGTGTGCAGCGATTCTGGCACGAGCGCCGGAGGACATCGCCTCGCCGGGTGCAACTCCGGTCTCACGCAGAACGAGCCAGATGCCGGGACGGTACACGGAATGATCGCGACAAATCGCACCGGTGAGCTGCGCGATTTCGAGTCCACCACCGGCAAGTTCGTGCTCCAGCACGCTGCGAGTTTCGTCAAGCAAGTCCTTGAACCCTTGCGAGGCGAGGATTGGATCAATCTCGCGCGGGACGGCCGCTTCCACTTCTTCGAGATCGTAGTCTGGCAGCGGCCGGTTGATCATCAGCTCGATCGAAGTGGTCGGCGAGTTCGCGTCGTGCGTGATCTTGAAGGACATTGCCGATTTGCTTCACCGCCTCCCAGCTACCTTGGGTAGGGGTGGCCAGCAAGGATAGCAAACGCGCGATAAATCTGCTCGGCGAGCACGACGCGGGCAAATTCGTGCGGCATCGTGAGCGTCGAAAGCGAGAGCCGCGCCTGCGTGCGCCAGCGGAACGAATCGGGGAAGCCCTCGGCGTCACCGCAAAGAAAAATAAGTTCACGCGAGCCGCGGTCGCGCAGCGTGCCGAGCCAGCGCGCGAATTCTGCGGATGTGAATTGTTTGCCCGCAGCGTCGAGCAGGACCACGGTGGCCCCTGGCTCGAGCTTCAGTTTTTTGAACGCGGCGCCGCTGGCCTCGCGCATTTCGGTGATTTCGAATTCGCCGTAGTGACGGATGCGGCCAGCATAGTCGTCGAGCAGCGCGCGGATTTCCGCACGGCGCGTCTTGCCGATCATCACCAATCGAATCTTCATCAAAGCGATCTATCCTTGGCATGAGAGGCGCCCGCACACGCCCAGGCTAATCCTTGTGCCGGGTCGACCTACAGGAGGCCGTATTTCTTGCGCTTTTCCAGCAGAGTCTTACGGCTGATTCCGAGAATTTCTGCGGCGCGAGAAATCTTGTAGTGCGAAGCTTCGAGGGTGACGCGGATCGCCTCTCGCTCGATGTCGTCGAGGGAACGGAGGTTTTCTCCGAGCGCACTCTGGGCACCTGAGCGCTGAATGATTCCCGGAAAATCTTCCGGCCGCAGGAGCACTCCTTTCCCCGATTGTTTGGTGAACGTCAAGGCATGTTCGATCGCGTTCTTGAGTTCCCGCACGTTGCCAGGCCAGTCGTAAGATTCGAGCAGCCGTACCGCGGAAGGGTCGAGGTGCGCTTCGGGGCGGCCATGGATGCCGCCGAGGCGCGCGAGCAAGTGCTCGACGAGCGGCGCGACGTCGGCGCGACGCTCGCGCAGCGGCGGCACCGTGATGACGAGCACGTTCAGCCGGAAATAGAGGTCTTCGCGAAAGCGACCGGCGGCGACGGCACCCGTGAGATCCGTGTTCGTCAGCGCAATCAGCCGCGCGTCAATCCGAAGGCTTTCGGTGCCGCCCAGGCGCTCGAACACGCGCTCCTCGAGGACACGCAAGAGCTTCGCTTGAATTCCAGTGGCGAGCGCTGCGACTTCATCGAGGACAATTGTGCCGCTGCCGGCGAGTTCGAGCCGGCCAAGCTTCCGCGCAACCGCACCCGTGAAGGCGCCCTTCTCGTGGCCGAATAATTCCGATTCGACGAGCTCGGCGGGCAGGCTGGCGCAGTCAATTTTCAGGTAAGGAGCATCACGGCGCGGTCCGGAATCGTGGATCCAGCGCGCGAGTTGGTCTTTCCCAGTGCCGCTCTCGCCGGTAATGAGCAATGTAGTCAGTGTCCCTGCGACTTTTTCGGCCAACTCCAGCACGTGCCGCGAAGCCGCGGCGGCGGCGACCCACTCGATGTGCGCGGTGCTCATAGCTGATGCGTTCCCGGTGAAGCTGGGGGACTGGGCGAGGATATGTCGTAACGCTTAGCTGAGCGCCACAAGCGCTCGAGATCGTAGAAGAGCCGCGCACGCTGGCTGAAGATGTGCACTACAAAGCTGCCGTAATCGAGCAGCACCCATTCGGTGCTGTTGCGCCCTTCGCTATGCGCCGCGGGCACGCCTCGGCGGCCAAGCTGCTCTTCGATTCCCTGGCTGATGGCTTGCATTTGTGGAGCGCTCAGTCCGGTGCAAAGCAGGAAATATTCGGCGAACGCCCCGAGGTCCTTCAGATGCAGCACGGACACGTCCAGTGCCTGCTTGTCCTGAGCCGCCTCGATGGCCCAGCGCAGTTCGGGGAGAAAAGAGTCTAATGTCACCGGTACAAGGCCTGCCGGAGAATGTATTCCTCTACGAGTTGTGGCACAAGCCCGTGGATGGATTGGCCGCGCTTCAGGCGCCCGCGGATTTCGGTCGAGGAAACGTGGCTGCGCACGGTTGGAAGCAGATGAACGGCCGTCTTTCGGAGCGTGATGGTGTGGCCGTCGTCCGCGGCAGGCGGACGGCCAAGCAGTTCGGCCGGAATCACGATTCGTAGCGCCTCCAGGCGGAATCCAGGTCGGCTCGCGACGATGAAATCGCAGGAATCGAGGAGCGCCTTGTGGCTCCTCCAAGTCGCGATCTCAAGGAACGAGTCGGCACCGAGGATGAAAAAGAGATGGTCGCGGGGATGCTGACGCCGGAACCGCCGCACGGTGTCAATCGAGTAGAAGACTTGCTGCCCCGTGCCGCCGGCTCCGGCTTCCGCCAGCGATGGGAGAAAGCCCGGATGGCCGGCGCAGCCCAGCGCAACCATTGCATAGCGATGCGCATAAAGAGCGAGCTCGCGCTTGGTCTTGTGGGGCGGCCGGCTGGAGGGAATGAAATAAACCGCGTCGAGGCGGAATCGCCTTTGCGCGGCTTGCGCCACGGCCAGATGGCCGGAATGGAACGGGTCAAACGTCCCGCCGAACAATGCGATCGCACGCGAATGCGCGTGCGGCTTGCGCGCATACGAGCCGGTCAACGCTCCTCCGTGAGTCGCGCGTCGGGAGCCTGCGCCGTTGCTGGATTCGTGACCACCGGCGAATCGCCGCTCGCCGGAGCCGGCGCGGGCCGCAAGCGGTCGAGCGCATCGGCCATCGCGCGGACGAGTTCGCGGACGCCTTCGCCCGTCACCGCGGAGATGGCATAAAACGGGAGCCCGCGGGACGCGCAGAACGCCCGAAGCTTTTCGAGCCGCGCGCGATCCGTGGTGGCATCGAGCTTCGTGGCAACAATCATGCGCGGCTTCGAGGCCAGCGACTCGCTGAACGCGCGCAGCTCGCCTTCGATGACTTCGTAGTCATGCACGGGGTCGCGCTCGCAGGCATCGCTGGTATCCACCAGATGCGCGATCAGTCGCGTGCGTTCGATGTGTCGCAGGAAGCGCGTGCCCAGGCCGGCGCCTTCGTGCGCGCCTTCGATCAGGCCAGGCAGATCCGCCACCAGGAATGTCCGGCCAATGGCCTGGCCGGGATCAGCGTCGGCGGAGACGACACCCAAGTGCGGCTCGAGAGTCGTGAACGGATAGTCGGCGATCTTCGGATGCGCCGCGGAAATACGCGAGATCAGAGTGGACTTGCCCGCGTTGGGAAAGCCGACGAGGCCGACGTCGGCGAGCAATTTCAGCTCGAGGCGCAAGCGGCGCTCTTCGCCCGGCTGGCCGTCTTCGTGTTCGCGCGGCGCCTGGTGCCAAGGCTTGGCGAAGTGAGCGTTGCCGCGGCCGCCATGCCCCCCGTGCGCGACCACGAGTTGCTGGCCGGGCTCGGTTAAGTCGAAAAGCTGCTCACCCGTCTGCTCGTCGAAGACGATGGTGCCCACGGGTACGGTGAGAACCATATTGGCGCCGGAGCGACCGTGGCACTTCGAGCCTTCGCCGTGGCGACCGCGGTCGGCGCGGAATTCGCGATTGTATCGATAACGAAGCAGCGTGTTGTCGTGCGGGTTCGATTCGAGGATTACGTCGCCGCCGTCGCCGCCGTCACCCCCCGAAGGACCGCCGCGCGGGACGAATTTCTCCCGTCGAAACGCGACGCAGCCGTTCCCGCCGTCGCCGGCCTTTATCCAAATTTTCGCTTCGTCAACAAACACGGTTCACTCGTTGTCTGCGGGGAAAAGGATACGCCAAGGATGGCTGCAAAAACAAAGTCGCGCGGCCGCGCGAAGGAATGGGTTGCGCCGGACGCGATGCCAGGGCAATCAATCCAGGCCTGGCTTAGGCGGCGGCAGGAGCGGGCTTCGATTCCGATTTCGCCCCTACTGACTCAAGCGGCAGAACGCTGATGAAGCGGCCCATCTGGCCCTTGTCTTCGAAACGGACAACGCCGGTGATGCAGGCAAAAAGGGTGTCGTCCTTGCCGCGGCCCACGTTCGCGCCCGGCTTATAGCGCGTACCGCGCTGGCGAACTAGAATGCTGCCGCCGGTGACAACCTGCCCCGCGAAGCGCTTCACGCCGAGCCTCTGTCCGTGCGAATCGCGCCCGTTTGTGGATGATCCGCCGCCTTTTTTGTGCGCCATGAGAACCCCTACTCAAACTGGATGTCGCTGACCTGAACGGCGGTGTAATCCTGCCGATGGCCGCGCTGAATCTTATATTGCCTGGTTTTCTTGAATTTCAGGACCTGGAGCTTCGGGCCGCGGACCTGCCCGATGATCTTGCCCGTGACCCTTGCCTTGGCGGCGTGCGAGCCGGCGAGAGTCTTCTTGTCATCTGTGCGCACAGCCAGCACGTCGTCAAACGTGATCTTTCCGCCCACCTTGCCGGGCAGGCGTTCCACCTGGACGGTCTCGCCCGGCGCGACGCGATATTGCTTCCCCCCACTGCGGATGACGGCGTACATGCGGCCTCCAGATGCAATTGAGAAACCGCCATTTTACCGTGCCGCGGGCAAGTCCGTCAACGCGGCAAAATGAGTGAATAGCAGATGCGAGAAGGCTGGTGAGCGGATGGAACCGAATACCGAAGGAAACTCCAGTCAGAAATTGAAGCGGTAGCCGAGGATCATCTTGGCGATGAGGTGGTCGGTAGAGCGCGTCATGCCGACACCGACGCCCACGTTAAACTCCCATTTCTCGCCGAGGTCGAGATCCATCGAAGGAAACAATTGGTGCTGCTGATCGCTGATTGGGTCGAAGCCGGTGATCGGACCCACCGCGCCATAGTATTCAAAGCCAGCCGCGACTTTGGCGGTGACGTCGTAGCTGAGCTTGAAATTCGGTGAGAAGACGACGCCTTCATTCACGCCCGGCCCGTGGAATGACCGGTCGAAAGTCGGGTTGATGGACCAATACCAGCGCCCCATCTTCTTATCAATGATGGGGCGGCATTCCCAAGTCCAAGTGTCCGCAGAGAATTTGTGGCGCTGGTAACCAATCTCATTCGAAATGCTAACGCCGACAGGCCAGCGCCATTTGGGGGGAACGCGAAAGCGCGGCCGGATGTGGTCGCCCACCCACTCCCAGCCATCGCCGGAACGCGCCGACGTAAAAATGTAAAAGCCGGTCTCGAACCACGATGTGAAGCCGTGCGTGATCTCGATGGTTTCGTGCCAGGCGTGCTGGGTGGGCGCGACGCCGTTCACGGTTTGCTTCGAGCCATCAATGGTGAAGTTGTTGTGCCACTCGACCATCGTGCGATGCGGTGGAACGGTTTCGTAGGCGTAGACCTGGATTTCGTAGTTTTCCTGCGCGGCGGCTGGCGCGACGCTGAAACAAAACGCTGGAATAACTGTACCGAGAAGGATGGCAGATAATTTCTTCAAAGACCCGGCCCCAGTGTCGTACTCGATGAGAATAGCCCAGGCGAGACCGGCCGGCCAAGCGGTCTCGGAGAGAGGTGCGAAGCAAGTTACGCGCGAGGGTGGGACTTGTCGTAAACGGCCATCAACTGTTCGATTGTTGCGTGAGTGTAGCGTTGCGTGGTGGAAAGCGACGCGTGGCCGAGGAGCTCTTGAATCGCGCGGAGATCGGCGCCATCACCCAGCAAGTGAGTGGCGAATGCGTGCCGCAGCGAATGGGGATGCAAATCCCAGTTACTGTTGGCGACGCGCACGTACTTCTTCACGATATTAACGACCGAACGCGACGTGAGCCGCTGGCCAAGATGATTCAGGAAAACCGCTTGGTGGTCCGGCTCGCGGCTCGCCCGGTGCAAAATCTCATCGCGAACGGGCCAATAGGCTTCCAGAGCGGCTTCGGCCTTTGAGCCGTAGGGGACGATTCGTTCCTTCCGTCCCTTGCCCAGGACGCGCACGGTCTGCTCACGGCGATCGAAATCGGCCAAATTCAATCCGGTCAATTCGCTGACGCGCAGGCCGGAGGCATAGAGCAGCTCGAGAATGGCGCGGTCGCGCTTCAGGAGCAGGCTGCCTTCCTCGACCGCGCGCTTACTGAGGATTTTCGAGACGCGAGCGCCCTCAGCGCCTGGTTCTACCCTGCCGAGATTGTCCAGGAAGGTGCTGATCTCCTCGGCCGTCAGAACGTTGGGTATTCGTTTCGGAAGTTTCGGCGTGGCCACGAGTCGCGCCGGATTATCGCGAAGAATTTTCTCGCGGACGCAAAATCGGAAAAACGATCGCAAGGCCGCGAGCTTGCGGGCAATCGAAGTTTTCTTCAGTTTGCGGTCGTGCAGGTGTCCAACGAACTCGCGAATGACCAGATGACTTACATCGGCGAGCGCCATCGGTTTTTCACCGGGTGGGGTCACGTATTCGAGCAGTTGCTCGAGATCCTTCCGATAATTGCGCAGGGTGCTGGGCGAGGCGTTGCGCACAAAACGCAAGTGGTAGATATAGCGTTCGATCGCGGCATGAATCGTCACGCGTGGGGCTCCGTTGCGGGGAGGACCATAGAATGCCTCACTGCCATCGCATCAGAAGAGCGTGCGGAATTTGCATACAGCAGACGACTAGGCCCTGTGCGGAACGCGCCTTTATGACTTCGCAGGCGCGACCGCTTCGGCGGGCTGGGCCTCTGCCGAAGGAGCGGGGATTCCCCAGTCACAAGTTTCCTTGATGCAGGAGCGTAAATTGCCCTGCTTCGAGCGTTTCTCGACGATGAACGGCGCGCCGCATTTCGGACAAGGTTCGGCGATGGGTTCGTGGGGCATGGTGAAGTCGCAATCCGGATAACGACTGCAGCCGTAGAAAATGCGGCCGCGGCCCCGGCCCTTTGCGGTGCCGCGCCGGACAAATTCACCTTCGCTGCACTTCGGACATTTGATGCCGAGCGTGATCGGGCGCGTGTACTTGCACTTCGGATAGGTGGAGCAGCCGATAAACTCGCCGAAACGTCCGTGGCGTCGCAAAAGCTGCGCGCCGCAGGTGGGACAATTTTCATCGAGCGGCACATCGGGTTGGCGCGCCTTCTTCGTCCCGCTGACCAGGCGCCGCGTCGTCTTGCAATCCGGGTAGCCGGTGCAGGCAAGAAATGGACCAAATCGTCCGCGCTTGATGGTCATCTCCCGGCCGCAGTTGTGGCAATACTCGGTGACGTTTTCGCTTTCGACTTCTTCGCTGCCCGCTTCGGAAAGGTCGCGCGTGAAATCGCATTCCGGGTAGAGCGAGCAGCCGAGGAAGAATCCGTGGCGGCTGATGCGTTCGAGCAGCTCGCCCTTGCCGCATTTTTCGCACTTGTCACCAGTGGGTATTCCGGCCTTGTACGACTCCATCTCTCCCTTGGCCTGCTCGAGATCCTCTTCGAAGCGGCTATAAAAATCCTTCACCGACTGTCGCCAGGGGAGCTTGCCTTCTTCGATTTCGTCGAGCTCGTCTTCCATCTTGGCGGTGAAACCGACGTCGAAGATGTCTTCGAAACTCTTGACGAGCAGGTCGCTGACTTTTTCGCCGAGCAGCGTGGGCGTGAAGCGGCCCTGATCCTTGGTGACGTATTCGCGCTCGACGATGGTCGAGATGATCGTGGCGTAGGTGGACGGCCGGCCGATGCCTTTTTCTTCGAGTTCTTTCACCAGCGTCGCTTCGGTGTAGCGCGGCCGCGGCTCGGTGAAATGCTGGTCGGGACGGATTTTGTCGAGGCGCAGCCGCTCGCCTTCGGTGACGCGCGGCAGCGTGCGGCTCTCTTCCTCGGCTTCTTCGTCTTTCTCTTCCCGCGCTTCCTGGTAAACCGTCAGGAAGCCGTCGAATTTCAGCACCGCGCCGGTGGCGCGGAACAGGTAATCGCCCGCGGCAACATCGATCGTCGTTTGGTCAAAGAGAGCAGGCACCATCTGCGAGCTGACAAAGCGCTGCCAGATCAGCCGGTAGAGTTTGTAGACGTCGTCTTCGAGAAATCGCTTTACATCCTCCGGCGAAAGCGTGACGTCGGTGGGACGAATCGCTTCGTGCGCTTCCTGCGCTTCCTTCTTCGACTTATACGCATTCGGCTTTTCGGGCACGTAGCCGGGGCCGTAGCTGGAGCCGATGAAGTCGCGGACCTGCGCGAGCGCATCATTCGAGACGCGAACGGAATCCGTGCGCATATAGGTGATCAACGCGACCGAGCCTTCTTCTCCGAGCTCAACGCCCTCGTAGAGCCGCTGCGCCAGCATCATCGTGCGCTTGGCGGAAAAACGCAGCTTGTTGTAACCCTCCTGCTGGAGTTTCGACGTGGTGAAAGGCGGCGCGGGATAGCGGCGTTTTTCCTTCTGCTGCACCGCTGAGACGTTCCAAGCAGCGCCTTCGACTGCCTTCAGGATGCCGTCGGCAGCATCCTGGTTCGGAACTTCAATCTCTTCGCCTTTGTAGCGGATGAGTTTGGCTTCAAAGGCGGGCGGCTCGGCGGCCTGGAGCAGAGCGTGAATCGTCCAGTATTCCTTGGGGATGAAGGAGCGGATTTCGCGCTCGCGCTCGACGATCAGGCGCAGCGCAACGGTTTGCACGCGCCCGGCGGAAAGACCCCGGCGTACCTTGTCCCACAGGAGCGGCGAAATCTTGTAGCCCACCAGCCGGTCGAGCACGCGGCGCGCCTGCTGCGCGTCCACCAGGTTTTCATTCACCTGGCTGGCATGGTCGAATGCGGCCTTGATGGCCTTGGGCGTGATTTCGTGGAAGAGCACCCGGAAGATTTTCTGCCTGTCCTTCTTTGTCTTGCCCAGTAACTCGGCCAAGTGGGCGCCGATGGCTTCGCCTTCGCGATCCGGGTCGGTGGCCAGATAGACGGCTTCCGCCTCCTTCGCCAGGCCCTTCAGCTCGGAGATGATCTTTGACTTGCCGGGAACCACCTCGTAGGTCGGCTCGAAGTCCTTTTCGACATCGACCCCAAGCTGCTTCTTCGGCAGATCCATCACGTGGCCGTAGGAAGCCTTTACGCTGTAGCCTCGGCCGAGATACTTGTTGATGGTCTTCGCCTTCGCCGGCGATTCCACGATAACGAGTGAACGTGCCATAGTCTCCCTAAAATCCTTACCGCACCCGGCACCCGGCTTACAACAAGACTTTTAAGAACTGTTTCCCAGGCAGTTGCCGGATAACGCCTTTCATCTCGAGATCGAAGAGAGCGGCCAGGACCTCGGAGGAACTCATGCCCGAGGTTTCCACCAACTCATCCACATGGTGCGTGTTATCCGCCTCGAGCAGACCGTAGAGCGTGCGCTCGCCGGGAGGCAAGCTCTGCTCGACTAACGATGCGCGTTCCGCGGCGGTCGTTGTCTCCACGGGTAGAAGTTGGGCACGAATATCGGTCGGCAGCTCTTCGATCACGTCCTCCCAGCCCGTCACCAGCTTGGCGCCCTGCTTGATGAGTTGATTGGGGCCAAAGCTCGTAGGCTGTGTGACGTTGCCGGGCACTCCATACACTTCCCGGCTGAACTCCATCGCCAGTCGCCCGGTGATCAGCGAACCCGAATACTGCGCGCCCTCGACAACTACAACTCCCAGAGCCATGCCAGCAATCACGCGGTTGCGGATGGGGAAGTTCTGCGGCGCGGGAAATGAGCCCATGGGAAATTCGGTAATGATGGCGCCACGCTCTTCCATCTGCGCAAAAAGCTTCTTGTTCTCCTTGGGGTAAACCACGTCAATGCCGCAGCCGAGGACCCCGACGGTCGCGCCGCACGGTGCGGCCAGCGCGCCCTTGTGCGCGCAGGAATCAATCCCCCGCGCGAGTCCGCTGATAATCACCAGTCCCCGTTCGGCCAGATCGCGTGCGAGCCGCTCCGACATTTGATTCCCGTAGGGCGTCGGACGTCGCGTGCCGACGATGGCAATCGAGTGACGGTCTAGAAGCTCCATGTTTCCAAGGACATACAACAAAGGGGGCGGATCGTAGATCTCGCGGAGCAGGTGCGGGTAGGCGGGTTCGTCCCAGGAGAGCAACCGGCAGCCCGCTTGCTGGACCTGTGCGATTTCCTTCGCCGCAGCGCTTAGCGGCTGGCGCGAATGAATGGCCTGGGCCACCGCCGCGGGAAGACGTTGCGCTTCGAGCGAGGTCAGCGAAGCGTTGAAAATAGCTTCTGGGCTGCCGAATTCACGCAGCAGCTTCCCGGCCATGCGCCCGCCGAGCCCCGGCGTGAGCGCAAGCGCCACCCAAGCAAGATAAGCCTCTGGATCCATCCCCTGCCTCTGAGAGATGGCGCGAGACTACGCAGGCGTTCGTTCTGTTGTCAAGTTGGATGATTCATGAGTCGTAATCTGAAGATACTCACGGGCCTTCGGCGCGCCTGTGTTTTCTTACCTCCAGTCGTGGTCCTCCGCGCCCGGAAAGAAAATGTCGGAGCCGATCGGCTGACCTTCGGGCGGATCGTTCGGCCGCGTAAGATTGAGCTGCTTCGGGTCTTCCTGCAATTGCTTGATCTGCGAGAGGGCGAAGAAATAGTGAGCGCGCCAGTCCTCTCCGGAGACGGACGGTAGCTGAGCGCTGAGCCATTTTTTTAATTCGTCGAGCTTGAGGGCGGCAATCGCGCGCACTTGCCCCGCGGCATTGGCGTTCATCGCGAGTGAGATTAAGTCGTAGAGCGCCACGCCGTCGACGACGCGCTGAATTTCCGCGTCGTAGCCCGTGGCACGCGGGGCCTTCCATGTCGCCGTGAGGGTCTTGTCGAGGGCTTCGTCGAAGCCTGGGTTGCCAGCATCGCGCGCGTGGAATTCGACCATGCGCTCGGCGCGTTCCGGATTGAAGAGGAAGGTAAGGGTGTGCTGCGCGGCGGCTTCGGCCGGAGCAAGCGCATCGAACGCCGGAGCCGTTCGGATGTAAAAGTCTTCTCGAGTGCGCGGATATTCGGGCGGGCGCGGCGGGATGAGCCGCAGCAACGGCTCGGGCAGGGCAAGCGCTTCAGGGCGAAGCGTGGCGAGCACCAAATCGAGGGCCCGCCGCTGCTCTTGCGCGGGGACAATCTTGACTGGCGTTTCTCCATCGCCGCGAAGAGCGAACGTGTAATTTTCCCCGCCGATCACCTTTGCCGCCGCTTCCACCTGATAGCGGTGGAACATGTAGATCGGCACCAGCACATCCTCGAGTGTCGCCAGCGGCTCTCCCTCGCGAATATTATTCTCCGAGAAGCGGCGCAACGCGGCAGCGCGAACTTTCATAACGCGAATCAACTCATCCACCGCGTTCGAACCGGTATCCCACAAATGAGCGATTGGGCTCGCGCTGCCGGGCGGCCGAGCATCCTGATCGGTCAAGTAGCGCTGCCCCCCGCGGAATGCATCGCTCAGAGTCTTATTCAATGCGGCCGCTTCGCCGGCGCCCGTTGGATAATCCTGGTAGCCGTAGGCAATCGCGACTTTGTCCCATTCGCCGATTCCGGTGGCATAAGCATCGGAAAGATCGGGAACGCCGTCGGACCCGAGTTTGACGAGTGGCGGCGGGTAATCCATCACCGAGGAACGGTTCACGGTGCTGGCGGCGAAGTTGTGCATTAATCCGAGCGTGTGGCCCACTTCGTGGGCCGCAAGCTGGCGCAGCCGCGCCAGGGCCATTTCGAGCATCTTCGACGAGACCGGCTTGCCGATTTCATAAGGAGCGAGCAAGCCCTCTGCAATCAGATAATCCTGGCGAACGCGGAGCGAGCCAAGCGTCACTTGTCCTTTGATGATTTCACCGGTGCGAGGATCAACGACCGCACCGCCGTAGGACCAGCCGCGCGTGGCGCGATGCACCCACTGGATAACGTTATAGCGCACGTCCATCGGGTCGGCGCCCTCCGGCAGCAGCTCGACGCGGAAAGCGTTCTTGTAGCCGATGGCTTCGAACGCTGGGTTCCACCAGCTCGCGCCTTCGAGCAGCGCCGAGCGAACCGGCTCGGGCGTGCCACGGTCGAGGTAATAGACGATCGGCTTCACGGGCTCACTGATAGCTGCGTTGGGATCCTTCTTCTCGAGGCGGTGCCGAATGATGAATCGCTTCACAATCGGCTCGCCTACCGGCGTCGCGTAATCCATGTAGCTGATGCCGATAAAACCGGAGCGTGAGTCGAAGACTCGCGGCTTATAACCCGGCGGCGGGAGCTGCACGAAAGCTTGATGCTCGCGGACGGTGATCGCTTCGGGTGTCGGCACCACTTGGCGGACGTAGGGTCCCGGTTCGTCACCGGTGAACGTGAGGGTAGCTTCGACTTCCGTGTTCTGTGGAAAATTCTTCGTGCGCGGCAAATAAAAAGCGCAGCGCGAAGAATCGAGGTGGAAGCTGCCCTGATGAGTCTGCCGTAATGCACCGACCACGTCGTGCGCATCGCGCAAGTAGAAACTTGTGGCGTCCACAAGAACTTTGTCGCCGTCCTCGGCAACGACGTCGAATCCCCAAAGCGTGGATTCGGCGAATGCCTCGGCGACGGAGCGGCGCTCGTCGGGGTTGCCAGTGATCGCGCGGTAATCGTAGTTCGGTTGGATCAACAATACGCGAGGGCCGCTGCGCTCGAAGCGTACGATTCGGCCTTCGCCTACCTGCCCACGGTCGAGGCCAATATCGTTCGAGCCCACGCCGGCGGGCAACGATTCCAAATAGAGGAGTTCGGTGTTCCACTTGTCAATCTCGAGCCAGAGCTTGCCGGCTCTGGCGTCCCAGTAGAAATTGAAATAGCCCGGAAATCTCTCCATACCCGCGGCCTTCTCGGCGATCGTTGGCAACGATTTCGGCGCTTCCGCAACCCTTGGCGCTTGCTGCGCTGAAGCCGACGTGGCAAAGACAAGAGCCGCGAACGAAAGAAATGCGCGTTTCATTTGTTTTTCTCCAGGGTAAGGAGCATATGGTTTTGTCAGACTGGATTCTTGTTTGTTCGGCGCGGTCGAAAGCGTAGCGGCCACGCGACGCTCCCTTCACTTCGCTTCGTGGACTTCTCGCGCAGCCCGCAGGCCGGAATAGAGCGCTCCTTGCATCCAGCCGGGCCACGGCGAGGTGTGCTCACCGGCGAAATGGATGCGGCCTTCGGGCCGGTGGATTGCGGCCGCCCAGCGTGTGATCTCTCCTGTGCGGAACGCAACGTAGGCGCCGCGCTGCCACGGTTGGTCGGCCCAGCAGAAGCTGAAGGCATGTTCCAGCGCGTTACTCATTCCGGGGAACGCCCTTTCGAGAATTGCAACACCTTCCTTAGTCCGCTCCGCGTCGCTCATTGCCGCGGCGCGCCTGGCGATCTTGTCTTCGAGATAGGTGTGCACGATGCCGCGCGGACCAGGCTGATTAAAGGTCGGCTGCCAGATTTCGGTCGGGTCGTCTGTGTCGCCGAAGCCGTTCAAGCCTTCCGCCTCCCAGAAGCGCTGCCTCACCTGACCATAGGTCCGCACGACCGGGTCGTAATAAAGTTTTTCAATAATTTCCTGCTTATCGGCCGGAAAACGCGGCGCCACCTCCATCCCGCGCAGTACCGAAAATGGAATCGTACAGATCAAATGGTCCGCGGAATGCGTCGCGGGGCCGCCCGGACCGATCGTGATGACGCGTACGCCTGTCTCGTCTTGCTCAATGCGCACGATCGCCGCGCCGTAATGAATCTGGTGAGCAAGCTGCGCAGCAAATGCTTTCGGGAGCAGGTCGTTTCCGCCGCGGATTTTCGTTAGCCGCTTTGCGCCGCGATGGCCCTCGTCGTCACGGTAAAAATCGAGCGCTGAATCCCAGTCCCAACCGGTCAGCGCTGTAAGAAAAGCGACATAACCCGCCGACGCCCCACGCTGCCGGAGCAACTCGCCCCACGTTACACGGTCGAAGCCGACAATCGAAGGCTGGGGCCAGCCGGACGCTGTAGGGTTGCCGACCTCAGCGAGAATTGGGTCCACGAATTTTTCCTGCAGGCCTCCAGCGCCGAGCTTGCGTTCCCCGGGTGTGAGATCGAATGGCACTTGTGAAAGATCGAGTGCCTGTCCTTCCGGGATGACGTGCCTGCTGCCGCGCAAGAGCGTCACCGTACCGCCGCCCGAGGGATAGAACGGATCGCGCGTGAGACCGAAGTCGCGAACGTATTTGAGTGTGAGGTCATGGTGTTCGGGGATGCGCCCGGCACCCGCCTCGGCGTAGAGGCCGTCGGAGAAAGGTTTACGCAATGTCCAAACGCGGCCGCCGGGGCGCGTGCTGGCTTCGAGGATGGTCACGTCATGGCCGGCGCGTGTGAGTTCAAGTCCGGCAACAAGGCCGGCGAGCCCCGCTCCGGCAATCAGAATTTTTCTTGGCTTGTCCGCCTTGTCGAGCGGCCGCGGCGGCGCGAGAGACAGCGGGAAGCCTGGTACCGCCAGCGCCGCAATCCCGAAAGCGCTCTGCCGGAGAAATTCCCGGCGATGCAGAAGCGTCATGGTTCCTCTTTCGATGGCCGTATCAGAACGCGCGGATTTTACTCCGGTAGACGCAAGGAAGAACTGTGTTTTTTGTCAGTCAGATAGATCAGGATTTAGGAAAAGGCCAGCTGGAGGCGACGGCGAGTTCGAGCACGTTGCCGTCCGGATCCCGGAAATAAATGGAGGGCGGCTGACTGTCGAAGGAAAACTCCTTCTCAATCTTCACGCCTTGTTCAGTGAGGCGCTTGCGCCAAGCGGGCAGCTCATCCGGCTCGACGCAGAAGGCGACGTGTCCCGGCCCGCTTGCGCCGTGCGACGGCAACATGCCGGGCTTGCGCGTTTCTTCGGCACGAAAGAGCAGCAGGACAGTCGGACCGACGAGAAATGCCGCTCCGCGCTGATTGGTGAAGTATTCGTCGTTCACCGTGCGCAAGCCGAGCACGTCGCGATAGAACGCCACGGCACGGTCGAGGTCGGTCACATACAACGAGCTTTCGAGAATGGCGCGGAGGGCGAGCATCTCGCCCGCATCTTAGTCCCGTGCACTCGCCGATTCAATCTCGACAGGTCCGTTGACGGTGGCCATTCGCACGACGGGCGTGCCGCTTCCCATATCGACACTGTGATGCTCGCGGCGCCAGGTGCCGTGAGCATCATCGCAGGCCCGCGCTTCGCAGGAGAATGGGGAATAGCCGGTCGCTTCCACGTGAATGCCTGAAATGTAACCGTCGGGAACATGCAAAGTCAGCGGGCCGTTTTCGGTTCGAGCTTCGAGTCCCGCGCCGTCCCACTTTTCTCCCGTCAGCTTCACGGTGATAGGGCCGTTTTGCGCGTCGAGCCGCAAATCGCCTGCGCTGCCCGTGAAATCAATGGGGCCGTTTTGTGCTCGCGCGCGAATCACGCCGGCGCATTGCACCAGCTCGATGGGGCCGTTCTCGGTGCGCGCGGAGATCTGCCCGGAGATTTCGTGCAAGTTTATTTCGCCGTTTTCAGTTTCGAGATCGAGTGGAGCGGGATTTCGCGGGACTTGCAGGATGAGATAGACGACCCAATCCTCTTCACTGTCTGGACCGTGGACGGAGATGCTGCCGGCGTCTATCGAAACGGCAATCTGGGAGAGGAGGTGTTTCGAATCTGGGCCGGCGGCCGCCTTACACGCCTTGATTGAATAGTCCTGGCGGTCCGAACCGAGCACGCTGATCCCGCCATTGTGCGAGGGGCGAACCACGAGACGAAGGACTTGCGATTTCGTCAGCGTGAAATCTTGTTCGTCGCGAATGGCCTCGCGATGGTCGTAGCTGATCTCGATCTGGCTGCAATTGGTAATCGGGGCGTGATCGTCAGTTGAAATCGTCATCGAACGATGGTGAGCCTGCGCCCGTTGACCTGCAAATCCGGACCAGAGCAGAGCCGCGGCGATCGCAAGGGCCAGCAGTAATGTTTTCTTCATAGGGCACCCCTCCTGCCGACTTAGACGCTAGATTCTACCTTTGGATAGTACGATCGCGGCGTGTCATGGGAGTGTTTCGCCGGTACTTGGTCAGAGCCCCAGGCCCCCTTGCCCGGGGCTAAGACCAAAAGCGTCGCCGAACGCCCTCAAGCCGAAGCCTCGAAGTTCGGATACCCGGCCGGAGACCTTCGCAGCTTCCAGTCCTGAGTCTCCCCAGCTCGATTAAGCGAACCTCGCATGGTGCGTGGCCGGCTGGGCGCTAAGCTGTTCCCGTGTGTTATATTGACCGTTCCGCGGGTGGGATGAGGTTCACATGGGCAAGCTGCGCATCTCGATTGTCGAATACCTGAACACGGCGCCGCTGGTGTGGGGCTTCACCGAAGGGCCGCTGCAGGGGAAGTACGATTTGTCGTTCAGCTTGCCGTCGCAATGCGCAGAGGCGCTGCGTGGCGGCAAAGTTGACGTCGCCATCATTCCTTCAATTGAATATCAGAGAATGGAGAACGTAGTTGCGCTGCCAGACATGGCCGTTGCGGCGAAGCGAGAAGTCCGCAGCATTCTTGTCGTAGCAAAGAAGCCTATTGACCGCGCTCGAAGAATCGCGCTCGATACAAGCTCGCGTAGTTCGGCGGCGCTCGTCCGGCTGCTCGCGAGGGGCTTCTGGGAAATTGAGCCGGAGTTCATCGATGCTGCGCCTGACCCGCCGGCGATGCTGGCGCAGGCGGACGCAGCACTGGTGATCGGCGATCCGGCGCTGCGCGTGGCAGTGAAGATGGACCAGCTCGCCGCTAAGCTGCCGGGGGGCGGGCAGTGTTGCCAGGGCGATCCGAAAGACATGCCGGTGCCCGGCTTTGATACGCTGTTTGTTTACGACGTGGCTCACCAGTGGCGCGAGATGACCGGAAAGCCGTGCGTTCTCGCTATCTGGGTGGCGCGGCGCGACATTGTGACCCCCGAGGTGGTTGCCGATTTTCTTGCTTCGAAGCAGTATGGAATGGCGCGCATTCCGGAAATCGCCGAGGCCGCTTCAGAGAAGCTCGACCTGCCGCCCGACGCGCTCGAGAAGTACTTGACCGAGAACATTGATTTTTCGCTCGATGAAGAAAACCTCGCGGGGCTCGAACTCTACTATCAGCAATGCGCCGCCGCGGGATTGATCCCGAGCGCGCGGCCGCTCGAATTCGTTGGACAGTCTGCGAACGCCGCAGCGCAGCGGGGAGCGTAACTTAGATGGACGAAATCGGCCGCTTGCGTTTTCTGCGCCGTTATCCAGTAAAGAGCATGGCCGGCGAGGATCTCGCGGAAGTGTTCGTGACCTATGCCGGGCTTGCAGGCGACCGCGTCCACGCGTTCGTGGATCGCGGTAACCACTCGGATTTTCCGTGGATGACGGGACGCCAGGGAAGCCAGATGATTCTCTTCCGCTCTCGATTCCTGCGCGGGCCGGAAACGGGCGACGGCCATCCAGCCGCCGAACGGTTCGCGGCAGAGGTGACGACGCCGGAAGGAGAAAAATACCGGGTAGGCGAACCGCGCTTTACTGAGTTTCTCGAAAAGCGTTTCAGCAAATCGCTCGAATATCGATTCTCGGAGCGTTCGATGGGAGACTGCTTTCCGATCTCCATTCTAAGCCTTCCGACGGTCGAAACGCTCTCGGGGGAGGTCGGGCTGCCGCTCGATCATCGCCGATTTCGCGCTAATTTCATCATCGAATGGAAGAGCTCCGAGCCGTTCCAGGAGGACAAGTTCGTGGGGCGGCAACTGCAGATCGGTGAGAAGATGAGGGTGTCGATTGTGATGAAGGATGCGCGGTGCCGGATGATCACACTCGACCCCGAGACAGCCGCAGCCGCGCCGCAGGTCCTGGAGACGGTCACAACACGCCATGGCGGTTGCACGGGCGTGTACGGCGCCGTGCTGCAGGAAGGGATCGTGCGGACGGGAGATCCGGTGTACGCGGCATAGCCGCACGGGGAAGACACGCGATGGGCATTTCGCAGCAGGAAGCAATCGATCTATTC
>JBGQEW010000006.1:0-34747 GCA_041496565.1 Terriglobia bacterium
CCGCCCGGCAGTTGCACGGAATGGGTGACGTCGAAGACGACCGGGTAGCCGGTCTCTTGCAGGAGCGGAAACGATCGCATGTCCACGACGAGATTCTGATAGCCGAACGACGTGCCGCGCTCGGTGAGGATGATATTCGTGTTCCCCGTGCTCGCCACTTTTTCGGCCGCGTGCGCCATCTCCCACGGGGAGAGAAACTGGGCCTTCTTCAGATTCACGGCGCGGCCCGTCTTGCCCACCGCGAGCAGCAAATCGGTTTGGCGGCTGAGGAATGCGGGCACTTGGAGGACGTCGCAAACCGCCGCCGCCGGCGCGGCCTGTCCCGGTTCGTGAACGTCGGTCAGGATCGGCATGTGAAAGCGCTTCTTGATGTTTGCGAGCACGCGCAAGCCTTCTTCCAGGCCTGGCCCACGATATGAAGAAATGGACGTGCGATTTGCCTTGTCGTAGGAAGCCTTAAAAATCAACGGGACGCGCAATGCGGAACAAACCTCCACGAGTTTCTCGGCAATCCAGGTGGCGTGGGCTTCACTTTCGATCACGCAAGGGCCCGCGATCACGAAGAGCGGCGCATTGCCGCCAACGGTAAAATCGCCGATCGAAAATGAACGCGGCGCGGGCATGGATTCGCTCAAGGAGTCAAATGCGCTCTGTCGCAGCGACTAAGCCTATGCGGGAATGCCGGGGTTTTCAATAGCAGGAGCGCGATTAGTCGGCGGGTTTGGCGGCGGCCGGCATACCCGCTCTCGCGCCGGGTGCGAGCCGCTGGCGGCGATGTTCTTGGCAAGCGCCGATGAACGCCGCGAACAGCGGATGCGGCGCCAGCGGCTTCGATTTGAATTCGGGATGAAACTGGCAGCCGACGAACCACGGATGGTTGGGAGCCTCGACGATTTCCACATAGACGCCGTCGGGAGTGCGGCCGGTAATGCGGAGGCCCGCGGCCGTGAGAGTGGTCTCGTAGTCGCAATTGAATTCGTAACGATGGCGATGACGCTCGGAGATTTCAAGCGTGCCGTAAGCCTGGTGAGCGAACGAACCGGGTGTGAGCCGGCACGGCCAGGCGCCGAGGCGCATGGTGCCGCCCATTTCGTCAACGCCCAGAAGCTCGCGCAACTTATAGATGACACGATGCGGCGTTTTGGGATCGAATTCCGTGCTGTCCGCATCCGGCATACCGGCGGCGTGGCGGGCGTACTCGATGGTGGCGCACTGCATGCCGAGACAGATTCCGAAAAAAGGAATTTTGTTCTCGCGCGCGTACTGAATCGCGTGAACCATTCCCGCGATGCCGCGTTTGCCGAAGCCGCCGGGAACGAGCACCCCATCCACCTGGCGCAGCCTACGTTCGGCTGCCGCAGGAGAATCAATTTCCTCCGCTTCAATCCACTCGATGACGGTGCGCAGGCGATGGGCCAAGCCGGCGTGGACCAGCGCTTCGCGCAGGCTTTTGTAGGCGTCTTCGAGCTGCACATATTTCCCCACCACGCCGATATGGATTTCGTTTTGCGGGTGGTGGAAATTCTCGAGCATCTCGAGCCAGGGAGTGAGATTGCTTGGCCGCGCATCCATGTGCAAGAGGCGCAAAATCTGTTGGTCGAGGCCTTCGGTGGCAAGCGTCATGGGAACTTCGTAGATGCAGCTCACATCGGGAGCGGAAATGACGCAAGCCTCCGAGACGTTGCAGAAGAGCGCGATTTTCGCCTTCAACTCACGGCTGAGGCGGCGGTCGCAGCGGCAAATCAAAATGTCGGGTTGAATTCCGATGCTGAGTAATTCCTTGACGCTGTGCTGCGTCGGCTTCGTCTTCAATTCGCCGACGCTGGGAATGAATGGCACGAGCGTCAGGTGAACGAAAATCGCATTGTCGGCGCCGAGTTCGAGACGCATCTGGCGAATGGCTTCGAGGAACGGAAGCGATTCGATGTCGCCGACGGTGCCGCCGATTTCGACCAGGATGACGTCCACGCCGTCCGCTACCTTGCGGAACGCGGCCTTAATCTCGTCGGTGACGTGCGGGATCACCTGAACCGTCTTGCCGAGGTAATCGCCGCGGCGCTCTTTCGCAATGATGGACTCGTAGATACGGCCGGTGGTCCAGTTGTGATCGCGAGTCAGTTTCGCGGAGGTGAAGCGCTCGTAGTGGCCCAGGTCGAGGTCGGTCTCCGCGCCATCGTCGGTGACGTACACCTCACCGTGTTGGTACGGACTCATGGTGCCGGGGTCGACGTTCAAGTAGGGATCGCACTTCTGGAGGGTAACTTTGAGCCCGCGGCCTTCAAGTAGGCAGCCAATCGAAGCTGCGGCCACGCCTTTGCCGAGAGAGGAAACCACACCGCCGGTTACAAAGATATACTTCGGGCCTGTGTGCAAAGATTGCGAGGTTCCTCTCAGGGAGTCAGCGTAGTACGCATTATCGGCGAGAAATCCTTGCGTGTCAATTTGAAGATTGAGAGAAGGAAATGCAGCGCCATCCGGCCACGGCAGGCTCCCAAAGAATTCGCGCAACCCGAAAAGTAAGCGGGTCTCCCTGTGCTTCTCAGCCACCCGCTCCATGCGCGGTGCGCTCGCGGAGGAGGGCTTCGACGCGATCTACGTCGCCGGGCACGTCCACACTTACCGCGTCATAGGTGGATTCCACGACGCGGATGCGGTAGCCATTTTCCAGCCAGCGAAGCTGTTCGAGCTGCTCCAGGCGTTCGAGTTCGCCCGGCGGCAGCGTGGGATATTCGAGCAGCGCCTCGCGTCGAAAAACATAAAGCCCGATGTGTTTCCAGTGCTGCGCGGTAACGCGCTCGGACTCTTCGCGGATCCAAGGAATCGGAGCGCGCGAAAAATAGAGGGCATCGCCCTGGAAGTCAGTTACAACTTTCACGACATTAGGGTCCATGATGTCGGCGGGCCGATGGATGGCGACGCTGAGCGTCGCGAGCTTCACCTCAGGGTCTGCCGCGAGGACCTCCAGGGCAGAATCGATCGCCTGTGGATCGATCAGCGGCTCATCGCCCTGCACGTTCACGTAAATCGCAGCGGTCATTTGAGCCGCCACTTCGGCGACACGCTCCGTGCCGCAGCGGTGCTCCCGGCGTGTCATCACCGCTTCCCCGCCGAACGCGACGACAGCCTGAACAATTCTCTCGTCGTCCGTGGCAACCACCACGCGCGAAACATTCTGGCATTGGCGGACGCGCTCGAAGACGTGCTGGATCATCGAGCGTCCCGCGATCGGCGCCAGCGCTTTGCCCGGGAAGCGCGAAGAATCGTGCCGGGCGGGGATTACTGCCACGGTTTCATGGGTGCTTTTTGCAGGCATGGCTCATCCGCAATGCGGAACCGCAATCTTATCACTAACTCGCCGTTCCCCTGGAGCTTCGGGCCGACCGGGAAATACTTAACGGAATTGCGCGTATTCACAGTCCATTCATCTTTCCGATGCGCGGTTCGCAACGAGGCTTGATTTGACTTTGTGGAGTGATACAATCCAGTTTAGAGAGAGCAAGGACCCGCTATCGTCCCAGCCTGCGTCCCATCGGGGGGAGCGTGAAAGAGACGGCCAGACAGCCCCACCAAGATCGGGCGTTGCTGGCAGCGTGCGCGCTCCTGATGGCAATCCTTGCACCTGGCTTCGCCCGATACTTGCAGGCGCAAGCGAACAAGCCAGCCAATTCCGAATCCAGCAAGCCTCCCAAGAAATCTCGCGACCGCGACATCAAGGTGGACGTGCAATTGACGCTGGTGAACGTCACCGTGACGGATCCCTTCAACCGACTGGTCACCGGGCTCGAGAGAAACAACTTCCGCGTTTTCGAAGATGGCACCGAACAGGAAATCGTTCATTTTGCGAGCGAGGACGTGCCCATCTCGATTGGCGTAATCTTCGACATGAGCGGCAGCATGTCGGACAAGATCGACAAGTCGCGCCTGGCCGCGATGCAATTCCTAAAAACCGCGAATCCGCAGGACGAGTTTTTCCTCGTGGATTTCAACGACCGGGCGCAACTGCTTAGCCCGTTCACCGGCAACATCGAGGAGCTGCAGGATCACATGCTCTACACCGCGGCTCGCGGAAGAACCGCGCTCTTTGACGCGATTTATCTCGGCCTGAGTCAGATGAAAGGGGCGCGCAACGCGAAGCACGCCTTGCTCATCATATCGGATGGAGGCGACAATCATAGCCGGTACAGCGAGGGGGACATCCGCAGTTTTCTTCGCGAGGCCGATGTGCAGCTCTACGCCATCGGAATCTACGAGCCGGCAGGGATCTGTCCTACTACGGAAGAGTGCGAAGGGCCCTCGCTTCTGAATGAAATGACGGAAATGTCCGGCGGCCGGACGTTCACCGTGCACAACCTAAATGAGCTGCCCGACACGGCCACGAAGATCAGCATGGAGCTGCGCAACCAATATGTCCTGGGATACCGACCGAGCAGTCATGCGCGAGACGGCAAATGGCGGAAGATCAAGGTTAAGCTGCGCCCGCCGAAGGGTCTGCCCCCTCTTACGATCTATGCGAAGTATGGATACTATGGCCCGGGCCGTTAGTCTGCGCTGTCTGCAATTTTCCGCCATCCTGTTTTTGATTGTCTGCGGGGTCCTGGCCGGCGATGGCGCATGGGCGCAGTCGCAACAGCCTACTCTACCTCCCGTACCGCCGCCTCCGGCTCAGCCGCAACCAAAGCAAAGCGACCAGGGATATCGCATCCGGCGAGACGTGGACCTCGTCGTCCTGCACGCCACCGTGATTGATGAGAAAGGAAATTTCATTCCCGACCTCAAAGAGAACAGTTTCAAAGTCTTCGAAGACAAGGTGGAACAGAAGATCGCGCTTTTCAAATTCGAGGATCTTCCCGTCACGCTGGGGCTGGTCATCGACAACAGCGGCAGCATGCGTTCGAAACGCCCGCGCGTGAATGCCGCGGCGCTGTCCTTCGTGATCACGAGCAATCCCAAGGACCAGGTATTCGTGGTGAACTTCAACGACGAGTATTACCTCGACCTGGACCAGGATTTCACCGACGACCCCCGCCAGTTGAAGGATGCCCTCGAGCGAATCGATTCCCGCGGAAGCACGGCGCTGTACGACGCGCTGATCGGCTCGCTGGATCACCTGAAGAAAGGCTCGCGCGACAAGAAAGTCCTTCTCGTAATCACCGACGGGGAAGATAACGCCAGCCGCAAGGACCTGGCCTACACGGTCCATGCGGTGCAGCAATCCAATGTGATCATCTACGCGATCGGAGTATTCGCCGACGATTCGAAAGCGGAGATGAAGCGAGGCGCGAGGGCGCTGAAAGCCGTCACGGAAGCCACCGGCGGGCAGGCGTATTTCCCGAAGGACGTCGAGGAAGTGGAATCCATCTGCTCGCAAATCGCTCACGACATTCGCAACCAGTACACCCTTGCCTACTATCCCACCAACTCGAAAAAAGACGGGACGTTCCGCACCGTGCAGGTGCAGGTGAACTCGCCACGGGGACGGGGAAAGCTGACCGTTCGCACTCGCACCGGATACTACGCGCAGAAGGAAGCGGGAGCGCAGTAGAAAAGAGACATCTCTGCCTTGTCTCCCTTGCATGAATAGAATCTGACTCCTGCGAGTCCAGCTCTGTTCGTCCTTAGAACTTCCAATCAACTCTTGTGGAGCTGTGAAAGAAAGCTCGTGCCGTGGGGAATTGTCCCTCCGAAATTTTCGGCGACAGTCTGACCCATGTCCGCGAGCGTCTCGCGGATGCCGAGATTCGCGCCGGGCTGCGTGCCGGGACTGAACGCGAGGATGGGAACGTATTCACGCGAATGGTCCGTGGTGGGCGCGCAAAGATCCGGGTCACAGCCGTGGTCGGCGGTGATCATCAGAAGATCGCTCGAGCGCAGAGCGTCGCAGAACGAGCCGAGCAGGCGATCAAATTCCTCGAGCGAGCGCGCGAAACCTTCAACGTCCTTGCGGTGGCCGTACAGCATGTCGAAATCAACCAGGTTGGCAAAGATTAGGCCGGCCGGCTGACTGGCAAGTGCCGCGGTCAGCTTTTCCATTCCGTCGGCGTTGTTCTTCGTCGTCACGTAGTTGTCCACGCCGCGGCCGTTGTAAATATCGTGAATTTTCCCCACGCCGAAGACGGGGACGCGGCGCTCCGCGAGCACGTCGAGCAGCATCGGGCGCGGCGGCTCGACGGCGTAGTCGTGGCGGCGCTCCGTGCGCCGGAACTTTCTCGGCGTGCCGGTGAACGGGCGCGCGATGACGCGGCCGACTCGATGCGGCCCGTCGAGCATTTTCCGCGCGATCTCGCAAATGCGATAAAGCTCCGCGATGGGAATCACATCCTCGTGCGTGGCAATTTGGAAGACGCTGTCGCCCGAGGTGTAAACGATCGGGAAGCCGGTGCGCACGTGTTCTTCGCCGAGCTCTTTGATGATTTCCGTGCCGGAGGCGGGCTTATTGCCAATTGTTTTCCGACCGATCGCCTTCTCGAATTGATCCATCAAGTCGCGAGGAAACCCTTGCTTGTACACCGGGAAGGCCTGATCGAGCCAGATGCCGGCCATCTCCCAATGTCCAGTGGTGGTGTCTTTGCCCGGCGAAACCGTCGCGCCCTTGCCAAAATAGCCGGCGGGACGCGCCGGGGGAGTCAGATGATCGAGCGGCTTGATGTTCGCCAGGCCGAGGCGAACCAGATTCGGCAGTGCAAGCGGGCGCGAGCGGGCGATGTGGCCCAGCGTGTCGCGGCCAACGTCGCCGTAATCCGCAGCGTCGGGCATCTCCCCAATGCCGACGCTATCGAGCACAATCCAGATGACTCGATCGAAGTGCGGGTTATCTCGGGGCAAGCTGCCCTCCCCCGAGGACAATCTACCACAGCGGCCGGCTCGATTCGTCGGTGCTCCGGCGGCAGTATCGGGTCTGCCTGAGTCTCATCTTTGCTTCAGAGCGCGACGTTGCCCGCAGCAGGATGATCTGGCCAAGCTGTAGGGCGATTGCTCGAGGCGGGGACGCGACGTATAATTGTTAGTTTACCTACGCTCCATCCAGCGCACCTGAGGGGCACCCGTGACGGAATCGAAAGCAGCAAGCCGCAGCGACGATGTGGAAACGATTCGCATTCGCGGCGCGCGCGCCCACAACCTGAAAAACCTCGATCTCGACATCCCGCACAACGCGATCACCGTTGTGACGGGAGTTTCGGGCTCGGGCAAATCCAGCTTGGCGTTCGACACCCTCTATGCCGAGGGCCAGCGGCGTTACATCGAATCGCTTTCCTCCTACGCGCGCCAGTTTCTCGAGCGCATCGAAAAACCGGACGTGGACGAAATCTCCGGAATCGCCCCCGCCATCGCCATCCGGCAGAAGAACACCACACGGAATCCGCGCTCGACCGTGGCCACGGCTACGGAAATTTACGACTACCTGCGCCTGCTCTATGCGCGCGTGGGCCGCACGATCTGCGCGCGCTGCGGCAATCAAGTCCGCAAGGACACCATGGACGAGATTGCGGACCGCGTGCTCGCGCTGCCCGCCGGCCGCCGGTTTTACATTCTCTTCGAGGTGCGCTTTGCCGGCGATACAGCCGGCCGCGCTTCTCGCATCCGCAAGCCGGTGCGGCCGAAGAACGAAACCATCCAGCAGGCATTCGCCGACTTGCAGAAGCGCGGCTTCAATCGCTTGTATCAAGATGGCCGCGTCTTCGAGTTCTCTTCCCCGGAAGCTTTGCTGGACTTAGATTTCGCGCGCCAGCTCTGCGTGCTCGTGGACCGGCTGGCGCTCGCGCCGGAGATCCGCTCGCGGCTGATGGATTCCATCGAGATTTGCTACCGCGAGGGACACGGCGAGGCCATTCTCGAGTTCGCTCCCGAGAGCCCGGAGGCAACCCCGGAGCGCATGACCTTCAACGAGCGCTTCGAGTGCAAGCGCTGTGGCATGCTCTATCAGGAACCGGAGCCGCGCTTATTTTCCTTTAATAATCCCTATGGCGCCTGCCCGCGGTGCCAGGGATTTGGAAACACGATTGATTTCGATCTTGACCGCGTGATTCCGGACAAAGGGAAATCGCTGGCCGACGGCGCCATCGAGCCATGGACCAAGCCGCGCTATCGCGCATTGCTGCAAGACTTGAAACGCTACGCGCGAGCGCAGGGCATCCCGCTCGACGCTCCCTTCCGCGAGCTTTCCGCCGCGCACCGCGAACGGCTGATCGAAGGCGACCCCGACGATGACTTCGGCGGCGTAAAAGGATTCTTCCACTGGCTCGAGCGGAAAAAATATAAGCTGCACGTTCGCGTCTTTTTAAGCCGCTATCGCGGCTATGCGACTTGCCCCGAATGTCACGGCACACGGCTGCGAGCGGAAGCACGCGCGGTAAAAATCGCAGGCAGGCCGATCACCGAGGTCTGCCGGATGACCATCACGCAAGCCCGGACGTTTTGCGATGGGGTGAAGCTGAGTCCGGCGGAGACGGTGATCGCGGAAAAGATTCTCGAGGAAATTCAGCAGCGCCTGAGGTTTCTCGACGAGGTCGGCCTGGACTACCTGACGCTCGACCGGCTGACCTCGACGCTCGCGGGCGGCGAAGCGCAGCGCATCCAGCTTGCCACTTCGCTGGGCTCGCATCTGGTGGGCGCGATGTACGTGCTCGACGAGCCTTCGATCGGCTTGCACCCGCGCGACACGCATCGGCTGATCAATATATTGAAGACGCTGCGCGACCTGGGCAACACGCTGATCGTAGTCGAGCACGATGCGGACACCATCGCCGCGGCGGATTACATACTCGACCTGGGCCCCGGCGCGGGCGAGCATGGGGGCAAGCTGATTTTCGAGGGGACGCGCGACGAACTATTCGCCGACACGCGCTCGCTGACGGCGCGCTACTTGAATGGCGAACTGCGTATCCCGGTGCCGGCGCTGCGCCGCAAGCCGCACGGAAAATTTCTCCGCTTGTTCGGAGCGCGCAGCCACAACTTGAAGGGCTTCGATCTGATGATTCCACTGGGCGTGATCACGGTTGTCACCGGCGTTTCGGGATCGGGGAAATCGACCCTGGTCTACGACGTGCTCTACAAGACGCTCCAGGCCAAGCGCAACGGCGCTAACTGGAAGGACGCCTGCGACCGCATCGAAGGCGATGGCGGCGTCACCGAAGTCGAAATGGTGGACCAATCGCCGATCGGACGGACGCCGCGGTCGAACCCGGCCACGTACATGAAGGCTTTCGACGCGATTCGTGAAGCGTTCGCGGCGACTCCCGAGGCGAAGAAACGCGGGCTCACCGCCGGACACTTCTCGTTCAATATTCCCGGTGGGCGCTGCGAGGCATGCCAGGGCGATGGAACCGTCACCGTCGAGATGCAGTTCCTGGCCGATGTGGAGCTGATCTGCGAGGAATGCCGTGGAACGCGCTACAAGAGCAGTGTGCTGGAGGTGCGGTACCGTGAGAGTAACATCCACGAAGTGCTGCAGATGACCGTCCGCGAGGCGCTGTCATTTTTTGCCGGAGCGCCGAGGGTGATCTCGCGGCTGAGGATTCTCGAGGAGGTCGGGCTCGGCTACTTGCGCCTCGGCCAATCCGCCACCACCCTTTCGGGCGGCGAGGCGCAACGCTTGAAACTGGCCGCGCATCTCACCCGGCAAGGCAATGCAGGTGTCCTGTATATTTTCGATGAGCCAACCACCGGATTACATTTCGACGATATTCAGAAGTTGTTGGCGGCATTTCGGAAACTGATCGAGGGCGGAGCTTCAGTGCTGATCATCGAGCACAATCTGGATGTAATCAAATCGGCAGACTGGGTGATTGACCTGGGCCCCGAAGGCGGCGAGGGCGGCGGGCGCGTGGTCGCGACGGGCACGCCGGAGCAGGTAGCGCGAAATTCGCAATCGCACACCGGGAAATTCCTGGCGCGAGTGCTGAGTAACAATTACGGGCCGAATCACGGCGCGAATCATGCGCCAGAGCAAGGCGCGAGACACAGGACCGGTGGTGCGGGCAGGTCAACGTCGTCATGAACGAATCTCGCAAGTCCCGAATGGATTGCTTTGTTCGATTTGCCGCCGGGTTCTTCCTTGTGTTGTTCCTCCGTATGAGTTGCCCGCTGCTGGCCGCCGCACAGACAGCTCGCATCCAACATTTCCCGAATCCAGACAAAGAACTACTTCAACAAGCGCAGGCCGCGATGGATAAGAAAGATTATGCCGCGGCCGCGGAAGCTTATCGCCGTTACGTCGCCGACCGGCCGGATGACGCGTACGGACATTTTCAGCTCGGTTACGCCTATACCGCGCTCGACCGGCACGCCGAGGCCACGGCTGAATATCGAAAAGCGGTCGCGCTCGATCCATCCATGGCGGCGGCGCAGATGAATCTTGGCCTCGCGCTCCTCGAGAAAGAGCCGGCTGCTGCCGTCGAACCGCTGCGCAAGGCCGCCAATCTCCTGCCGGACCAGGCGCGCCCGAAGTTCCTGCTAGGCTGGGCGCTCGAACGATCCGGCCAGCTCGCGCCAGCGATCGAGCAATACGAGCTGGCGGAGAAGATCGACTTCAAGACTTTCGACATTCATTTCGCGTTGGGCCGCGCGCTGCTCGCCTCGCAGCACGCCGCAGAGGCCGAGGCTGAATTTCGCCAAGCGCTCGAAGGGAAGCCGGACTCGAAGGCGTCAAGGCTTGGCTTGGCAGAGAGCCTGCTCTTGCAAAAGAAGCTCGAACCGGCGGCCGAACAGCTCGGTGAGTACCTGAAGTCTCAGCCCGATGATGCAGAGAATCGCCTCCGGCGGGCGCAGATTTTGGCCGACCTGGGAAAATATGATGATGCGCTTGCAGAACTGGACCGAGCGGAGGCGACTGCGCCAGCGACGCTTGCCACGCTCAAGCTGCGCGCGGATCTCTGCACCGAATTGAAGCAATATCCGGAAGCAATCTCAGCTCTGCAAAAAGCAGTTGCGCAAGCACCGAAGGACGCGGAACTCCATGCGCGCCTCGGCCACGAGCTGCTCGAGCAGCGGCAATATCCCCCCGCCGCGCACGAATTCGGAATTGCATTCCAGCTTGACCCGCGGATGACCCCCGCGCTCCGGAATTGGATTTCGGCGCAGTTCATGGCTGAAAACTATTCGGCGGCGCTGGGCGGCCTTGACCTGTTTGAAAAACGCGAGGCGGCAACCGATGGAACGCGATTCGTCCGGGCGGTCTGTTACGATAAACTGGGAAGAGACGCGGAAGCACTCGATGCGTATCAGAAATTCCTGGCGCAGCACGCGGGCACTAACGACGATCAATATTTCGAGGCCTCGGCGCGGGCTCGCATTTTGAAGCGCGAGAGCAAGGCGAAAGGGAAAAAATAGAATGAGACGGCTCGGGAGATGGCCGGGCACAGGGGCTCACGCGATTGTCATGACCCTGCTCATCTGGATGCCGGCGCTGCAGAGCCATCCCGGGGAGCTGCGCGAACGTTACACGCACGAAGGCGATCCGGTTCGCAGGGCCCGGCTGATGCCCAAACTCCAGAGCGAGGAGTTTAGCGATCTCCGCAAACAGGCCGACGCGGGCGACTATCCACAGGCTCTAATCACACTGGGAGACTTTCGCGACCAGGTCCGCACGACGCAGAAAGAGCTCGACGGCATGGGCGTAAACGCCGAAAAAAAACCCTCGGGTTTCAAGGAATTGCAGATCGCCGTTCGCAAGAGCCTGCGCGACCTGGATGAGATTGCCCTGACGATCCCGGTGGACTGGCAGACGCCATTTCGCGACCTTCGCGAGGAACTCGACCAGATCAACAAGCATCTCATCCTGGAATTGTTCCCGAGGCAACCCGGCCATCTGCCGAAGAGCATGAAGCCGAAGTCTTAGGAGTCGCCATGAGCACGCGTGCCATCGTTCCAGCTTCGCTACTGGCCTTGGTTGCTACCGGCGTGCTCTTCAGCGCAGTGCCATTGGTCCACAGCCAGCCACAAAAAAAGGAATACCTCTCCGAACTCGAAGCCGACAAAATTCGCGACGCGGAAACGCAGAACGAGCGCATCAAGCTGTTTCTTTCCTTCGCAACCGACCGGTTGCAAAAACTCAACTACGAGCTTGGGCGAAAAGCGCCGGAAGTCCATCGCACCGAGATGTTAAACGGACTGCTGAACGGCTATTCAGGATGCGTGGATGACGCGGCCGACTTGATCACTCTCGGAGTCGAGAAACAGCAGGAGATTCGCGCCGGGATCAAGGAGATGCGCAGCAAGACCAAGGAATTCCTGGAGACGCTCGGAAAGTTCCAAAAGGAAGGCCCGGAGATCGACAAGTACAAAGAATCCCTGGATGATGCTATCGAGAGCACGAAGGATGCGCAGGCGGACGCGGAGAAGGCCGCAAAAGAGATTGCACCGCCGCCGACGCGGAAGAAGCCGTGAGTAGAGCCACTGCAACGCGCGCACACGTTCCGGGCGGGGCGAGAATCTTTCACCGCTTGTTCACGCGCCTGGGCTGTCAGGGCCGGCCGCCGCAGTTCGTGGTGGAGTTTTACCCCTACGCCGACCTGACACACACCATCCGGTTGCGCGAAGACACGGCGTACATCCGGCTCTCCGATTTATTGCGAGGCGCACCCGCTCCCGTGCTCGAAGCCGCTGCGGGCATTCTGCTGGCGCGCGTGTACCGGCGAAAGGCGCCGCGCGAATTGATTGAGCGGCACCGTAATTTTTCCTATGCGCGCGCGACACGGCGCCGGCTGCTGGAACTTCGGCGAAGGCGAGCACGGCAAGTACAAGGAGGAGCGCGGGGCGCGTGCCACGACCTCGCGCCGCTCTTCCGCAGGCTGAATCGCCGGTATTTTCGCGGCCGCCTGCCGCGCCCGCTGCTGGGCTGGAGCGCGCGCGCCTGGCGCTCCCAACTCGGGTGCTTTGATCCCGCACTCAATCAAATCGTGCTCAGTAGAGACCTCGACCGCAGCGGTGTGCCGGAATATGTGGTGGCTTACGTTCTCTTCCACGAGATGCTGCATTTGAAGCATCCCATGCGGTTTGCGCGCTGCCGCCTGCAATCCCACTCGCCGAATTTTCGGCGTGAAGAAAAGCGCTTCGCCGACTACAAGCGCGCAATTCGGTTCCTTGAGCGTTTCATCTGATTAGTGCGACGGGGAAGAATTCTCTCGTTCCAGTTCAGCGGAGAGTTTTTCAATGCGCTTGCGGACCTTCGCTGCGTCCGGAGCCTTCGGCAGGATTTTCACGTATTCCCTGTAATACCTCAATGCGTCGCGCTTCTCGTCTTTTCTTTCGTAGGCTTGGCCGAGCAACAGCCGCGGCCGCGCAAAGTCGTGCTTCAGGCGGATCGCCTCCTGGAAGCGGTCGATCGCCGCGTCCACGTCGCCTTTTTTTAGATAGAATTCGCCTATTTCCAGAGCCTTTTCTGCATGATAGGGGTCGTAGACCTCTTCCGCGGGGCGAGGTGGCGGGGGCAGTTTGGGCAGCGTCGCAGGCGCCTGCGCGGCGAGCCCGGCGGCGCCGAGTCCGAGCACACTCAACAGGAGCAATGGCCGAGCCAGCCGCTTCATCGTGACTTCCTCCACGCGTTTAGAGCGCGTTTGTTATGATGACAGTTGTCCAGTTCCCGGCGGCCAATCACCGGAAGGATTGTAACGCCCTCGCATGGAACTCCGCGAAAAAGTCTCAACCTTGCCGGCACAGCCCGGGGTGTACCTGTTCCAGGACGCGGCCGCGACAATCATCTACATCGGCAAGGCGCGGTCGCTGCGGCAGCGCGTGCAATCGTACTTCCTCGAGTCGAATCTGGCGGATGCGAAGACGGGGTCGCTCGTCCGCGAATCGGCCGATATTGAGTACATCGTGGTTGACAATGAAAAAGAGGCGCTGGCGCTCGAGAACAATCTCATCAAGCAGCACAAACCGAAATTCAACGTGCTGCTTCGCGACGACAAGACGTATCCCTACATCCGCTACACCGCGTACGAGAAATATCCGCGTATCTACGTCACGCGGCGAATCAAGAAGGATGGCTCGATTTATTTTGGCCCGTACTTCCCCGCCAGCCTCGCGCACCGCTTGGCCCACCTGATCCACAAACATTTCCTGATCCCATCGTGCACGGTGGATCTGACGCGGGCCCACGCACGGCCCTGCCTGCAGTTTTACATCCACCGCTGCCTGGGTCCCTGCGTGGCCGGGCTCACCACCGACCAGCGCTACGCGGAAGCTGCGCGCGACGTGCGATGGTTTCTCGAAGGACGCCGGCACAACCTGGTGAGCAGCCTCGAAGAACACATGGAACACGCTTCACAAGAGGAGAGGTTCGAAGAAGCCGCCGGGTACCGCGACGTGCTGCGCACGCTTGCCGAGATGGAAGAACGCCAGAAGATTGCCGCCGCGGCCGGCGACGATACCGACGTAATCGCCTGGTACGCCGAGCCGCCGCAGATGGCCGTAAACCTGTTCCATATGCGGGGAGGGCGCGTGGTGGACCGGCGCGATTTCTATTGGGAGGACATCGAAGAGTTCGATGCGCCCGAATTCCTTTCTTCGCTGCTCAAGCAGGTGTATCTCGACGCGGGCTACTGGCCGAAGTTTATCCACGTTCCCCTGGACTTCGAAGACCGTGCGCTGCTCGAAGAGATGCTGACGGAGCGCAGCGGCCACCGCGTGGAGATTGCGATCCCGCAGCGTGGTACAAAACGCGCATTTCTCGAGCTGGTCGAGAAAAATGCACGGCATTCCTTCACGCAGCGCTTCCGCGTCTTGCGGCCGAACTCGAAAGCCATCGTCGAGGCGCTCGAAGGCGCGCTGGGACTGCCCGAACCGCCGAGGCGAATCGAATGCTTCGACATCTCGCACATTCAGGGTTCGGACAGTGTGGCTTCGATGGTGGTGTGGGAAGACGGCCGCATGAAGAAATCCGATTACCGTAAATTCATCGTGAGCGAGGTCACGCGCAACGACGATTTCGCAGGCATGCGCGAGACGGTCGAGCGCCGCTACCGGCGGCTGCAAGCGGAGAAGCGTCCCTTGCCGAGCTTGATCCTGATCGACGGCGGCATCGGTCAGTTGCACGCAGCCGCGGAAGCGCTCGAAAAGCTCGAGATCATCAACCAGTCGCTGGCAAGCATCGCCAAGAAGGAGGAAATGATCTTCGTTTATGGCCGCGAGGACGAACCGATCGCCCTCGAGCGGCACTCGCCCATCTTGCACTTGATCCAGCAGATTCGGGACGAGACGCACCGCTTCGCCGTGACCTTTCACCGCCAGCGACGCACGCGCCGCCAATTGCACTCGGAGCTGGTGGACATCCCCGGCGTCGGAGAGCGCACGGCGCAGAAGTTGCTTCGGCGCTTCGGCAGCGTGGCGCGGCTGCGCGAACTGAGCCTCAACGACCTGGCCGAAGCCGTGCCGCGTGCACAGGCCCGCCGCGTCTTCGAGCACCTGCAATCGGCCAGCACCACTGAGAAGCACACACGCGGAGATCAGTAGTTCGAGCCTAAGACACTGATGCCCTAAAGTATGGTGCCGAAACAACTTTTATGCTGG
The DNA here is from genome assembly GCA_041496565.1 of Terriglobia bacterium. Lineage (GTDB taxonomy): Bacteria > Acidobacteriota > Terriglobia > Acidiferrales > UBA7541 > JBGPTK01. The sequence goes on from JBGQEW010000006.1 coordinate 15,505, forward strand.
CGGGAACCATACGGCACCGCATGGTGATGGGCCGGATTTCAGCGCGAGATCCGGATTCGCGGGCTCAAATTCTTGCCTCGACTTAGGCGCTGTGTTAGTGTCGAACAGCGAGGTGAAGCATGAGTGACAACGTGGCGTCAAAGGTCAGTTACTTCCTCATTGGTCTGGGGATCGGGTCGCTGCTCGGAATTCTTTTCGCGCCGAAATCGGGCGAAGAGACTCGCGAGTTTCTGTCCAGCAAAGCGGATGAGGGGCGGGAGTACGCGCAGCGGAAGGCTCGCGAACTCCGCGAGCGCGCCGAGGATCTGATCGAACGCAGCAAGGAAATCATGGCGCGCCAGAAGGATTCCATCAGCGCCGCAGTAGACGCAGGCAAGGAAGCGTACCAGCGCGAAAAAGCGAAAGCTCAATAGGGGAGCCGAATGCAAGGCTGGCTAGAAGCCTTTGTGATTGTCGCGGCGGTGGCCATCGTCATTCAGATGGCCATCCTGTTGGGCATGTACCTGCAAATTCGCGAACTCAGCCGCCTGGTGACGCGAGTCACGACCGATCTGCAGGCGAAGATCGATCCCATCCTGATCCGCGTGAACCGCATCCTCGAAGATTCGCAAGACAGGATTTCGAGCATGGTCGGGGATTCGGCAGAGATTGTCCGGCTGGCGCGCAATCAGGCGCAGAAAGTGGATCGCGTTTTCACGGATGCGGTGGACCGCCTCCGCGTGCAGGTGATTCGCGCCGACCACATTCTCACGGGTGCGCTCGAAGTGATCGAGGAAGCCGGCTCGCGCGTCCGCAAGACGCTATGGGCCCCGCTCAACAATGTCGTCGCCGTGCTGAAAGGATTGAAGACGGGCCTCGACTTTATCCGCGGCGGCCATCGCCCTCGTTCGGAATCGCCCTCCACCACGCAAGACGAAGAACTCTTTATTTGATGGCCGCCCGGCCGGGCAGCCTCAGCGAATCCAGCCGCCACCCAATACCTGCTCCCCCGAATAGAAAACTGCCGCTTGTCCCGGCGTGATCGCCCGCTGCGGCTCCGCGAAGCGGACCTCTGCGGTTGAGCGATCGAGCGCTGTGACGATGGCAGCGGCGGGCTCGTGGCGATTGCGAATTTTCACCATCGTATCGACCGGCCGCTCCGGAATTTCAATCGAAATCCAGTTGACGTCGCGCAGTTCGCACGTCTGCCGGCGAAGTTCTTCATCAGCGCCGACAACTAGGCGATTGTTCGCGCGGTCGAGCTCGACGACATAGAGCGGACGGCTGGCGGCCACGCCGAGGCCTCGCCGCTGTCCCACCGTGTATGAATGCAGGCCCTCGTGCCGGCCGATCACTTCCCCATGAGTCGTCACAATGTCGCCCGAATCCGCGGGCAGCTTGCTTCCCTGCTCGTGCAGATAGCTTTCAATGAAGCGTACGTAATGGCCTGTCGGAACGAAACAAATTTCCTGGCTTTCGGGCTTCTCCGCAACCGGCAGGCACGCGCGCCGCGCAATTTCGCGCACTTCCGACTTTGTAAGCTCGCCGAGTGGAAACTCCGTGCGAGCAAGCTGCTCCTGCGTGAGGCCGAACAGAAAATACGACTGGTCTTTGCTCTCGTCGCGCGCGCGAAGCAGCTCGCAGCGGCCCGTCGCCTCGTTCCGGCGAGTCCGCGCGTAATGGCCGGTGGCGATGCGCTCCGCCCCAATTTGCCGGGCGGTGAGCAGCAGTTGGTCGAACTTGACATGGTTGTTGCAGAGCGTGCACGGGATCGGCGTGCGCCCCGCTAGATAGTCGTCCACAAACGGGCGAATGACGGTCTCTTCAAACTTCCGCTCGAAGTTAACGACGTAAAACGGAAATCCGAGATGCTCGGCGACGCGGCGCGCGTCGTAGACATCGTCGAGCGAGCAGCAGCGGTGCTGCGCCGGGCCATCGCCGCGCAGCTCCGGCAGCCGGCGCTGATTCCAAAGCTGCATCGTGAGGCCGATGATCGCCGCGCCGCGCTCGCGCAGTATCGCTGCGACCGTGGAACTGTCCACGCCGCCGCTCATTGCCACGGCGATAGGCGCAGCCGTGGCGCTTTCGATTTGTTCCTGAATGCTCATGATTCCGCTCACCGCGCGGCGACCGGGGTCTTGTATTCGGGCGAGAGGTCGCGAAGGCGCGCGACCACGCCCGGAATTACACTGAGCGCAAAATCAACCTCCTCGGCTGTCGTGTGCCGTCCGAGGCTGAAGCGCAGGCTCGTGCGTGCATCCTCGGGCGGCAGGCCGATTGCCGTGAGGACGTGCGACGGTTCCACCGCGCCGGAGGAGCACGCGGCGCCCGTCGAGCAGACGACTCCCTTCAGGTCGAGCGCGATCACCATCGCTTCGCCGCCCGCACAGCGGAAGGACACATTGAACGTATTGGGAACGCGATGCTGCCGGCCGCCGTTTACGCGCGAATGCCGCACAGAGGCAAGCAAGCCTTCTTCGAGGCGATCCCGGAGCGCGGCGATACGTTGCGATTCTGCCGGAAGATTTCGCTGCGAGATTTCCGCCGCCTTACCGAGGCCGACGATTCCGGGAACGTTTTCCGTGCCCGCACGCCGGTCGCGCTCGTGATGTCCGCCCTGGAACTGCGGCTCGAGCGGCGTCCCCGAACGGACATAGAGTGCGCCTGCTCCCTTCGGGCCGTAGAGCTTGTGAGCCGAGATCGAGAGCAAATCCACGCCCAGGCGATTCACATCCAGCGGCAGTTTGCCCGCGGATTGCACCGCATCGGTGTGGAAGTAGACTTCCGCCTCCGCAGCGATGCGTCCGATCTCTTCGATGGGCTGCAGGGCGCCGATTTCATTGTTTGCGTGCATCACCGTGATGAGAACGGTTTCGGGGCGAATTGCCCGGCGAACGTCTTCGGGGTCCACGAGGCCGTCGCTGCTGACACGCAAATAGGTCACCTCGACGCCTTGGCGTTCGAGTGCCTCGCAAGAATGCAGGACAGCATGATGCTCGATTTGGGTGGTGATGACGTGCTTCTTCCCGAGCGGCGAAGCGGCAAGGCTTCCGAATATCGCCAGATTGTCCGCCTCGGTGCCGCCGCTGGTGAAGACAATTTCCGCAGGCTTGGCGCCGAGCAGCGCGGCAACGGAATCGCGCGCACACTCCACCGCCGCGCGTGCCTGCTGGCCCGCGGAATGAATCGAGCTCGCGTTTCCAAACTGGCCGGCAAAATAAGGCAGCATCGCATCGAGGACCTCGCGGTCCACGGGCGTCGTCGCGTTGTGATCGAAATAAGCTTGCATCCTATTGTTCCGGCTTCAAATTTAGAGAAGTCGCCTGCCGGGTCCTTCGGCGATGAAACGATCCTTGCGGCACAATGGCACTATACGCAAGTTCAGCAGCATCCAGAATACGTTCCACCTGCAAACGGGTCAAGCAAGCGGTCAATGGAACCCGGCCACGCGAGGTTGAACCAGCGAGGCGGTCGCTGGGGAACACCGGCAATGCCTTCACTAAAACCAGTCGCTGCGATACGCGACCCACCAACTGATGACCGCGATGGGAATGGTGGCCAACACTGCCCAAAGCAGCGGAAAGGCAAAATCAGCGATCAGCCCGAGCAGGATAAAAACGCCCCAGAAGATTTTCCGCTGATCCATCGTTATGCCCTGCCGGGCTGCCTTGCCGCGATGCTCCTTTGTGCCGGACGCGGCGGAGTTGCTCGGATTCAGTATAGCCGCTCGAGGAGCGAGCGGCGCGGCCAAATCCGCTGTTTGCGAGATTGACAAGACACCTGAGGGTTCGCTTGCGCGTACCTTTGCGGCAGGCTAACCTGCCGCCAAGCGATATTGGAGAACCTGGTGAGCCGGCCCATCATCACACTGACGACCGACTACGGCCTGCAAGACCACCTCGTAGGCGCCATGAAAGGTGTCATCCTCAACGTCAATCCCGACGCGGAAATTGTGGACATTACGCACGGCGTGATTTCGTTCGACCTGCTCGACGGGGCGCTTGCGATCGGACAGGCCTACCGCTACTACCCGCCTCGAACCATTCACGTCGTCGTCGTGGACCCGGGAGTGGGAACGCAGCGGCGGCCGATTTTGGTCAGCGGCGACAAGCATTACTTCATCGCGCCCGATAATGGCGTGCTCTCGCTCGTTTACGACCGTGAATCGGCGCTCACGGTCCGGCACATCACTGCGGAACATTATTTTCTGCTTCCGATCAGCAACACGTTTCATGGCCGGGATGTCTTTGCCCCGGCCGCGGCCTGGCTTTCGAAAGGCAGCCAAACGTCCAGTTTCGGCGAGGAGATCACCGATTTTGTTCGCTTCAGCTTGCCTAAGCCAAAAACCGAGGGGAACACGATCAAGGGCGTAGTTCTGCGCGTGGACGGTTTTGGCAACTTGATGACCAACCTGACGCCTGACGACGTTCCTCAGATGCTCGCGCCGGCCGCCGCATTCAAGCTCAGCGTGGGAAACTCTGAGATGAACAGCCTGCAGCAGAATTTCGCACAGGGCGGGACTGGCCAGCCAGTCGCGATCGTGGGATCGAGCGGATTCATCGAGGTCATCGTCAATCGAGGCAACGCAGCGCAAACGGTTGGCGCGCAGCGCGGTGCCGAAGTAACTGTCGTACTGGGCTAATCCTTCGCGGCAGACATTCCTTCCCCGATCTGGTGCCGCCACACAAGACCCTTCCACTTATCGCGTGAGGTCCGTGACAATGAGGAAGGCGCGCATGCGCGGGTCCATCCAATCGCGCAGCGCGTCGCCGAGCAGGTTGAACGCCAGCACCGCTGTCATCACGGCGAGCGCGGGAAAGACGACCAAGTGAGGCGCGTCGAACAGGTGTCCGCGCCCGTCATTCAGCATCGCGCCCCAGCTCGGCATCGGCGCGAGGACTCCCAGGCCAAGAAAACTCAGCGTGGATTCGGCAAGAATCGCGCCGGCCATTCCGATGGTCGCCTGCACCAGCACCGGCTGAAGAATATTCGGCACCAGATGCCGCGCAAGAATGCGCGCGTGGGACGCGCCCAGCGAGCGCGCCGCCACCACGTAGTCCATTTCCTTCGCTTGCAGCACCTGGGCGCGCGCCAGTCGTGCATAGCCAGCCCAGCCGGTGATCGTCAGCGCGATAACCACCTTGCCCAATCCTGGCCCGAGGAATGCCGCGAAGGCAATCGCCAGCAGAATGCCCGGGAAAGAGAGAAATGCGTTGATGAGAACAATGTTGATGATGCGGTCGAGCCAGCCGCCGAAATAACCAGCAACGGAACCGATTAAGAGACCAGTCAATCCGGCGCCCAGCACGACCGAGATACTCACCACCATGGAAACTCGCGCGCCGAAGAGGATACGCGAAAGGATGTCTCGGCCAAGCTCATCGGTGCCCATCCAATGTGACGAGCTCGGACCGGCGAGACGCGAGGGCAAATTTTGCGCTGCGGGATCGTAGGGCGCGAGCCACGGCGCCGCGAGCGCCAGCACGATCAGCAGCAGCGCCAGACCCAGCCCTACTCGGCCCAGACCGCTCGTGCGCAGGAATTGTGCCAGCGCGTTCATTCGAATCGAATCCTCGGATCAACAATTGCGTAGATGAAATCCGTGAGCAAGTTCACGAGAACGTAGGAGACAGCGATCACCAAAATGCAGCCCTGCAGGAGCGGATAATCCCGCGACTGGATGGCTTGCACGGTCAGGCGGCCGATGCCCGGCCAGGAGAAAATCGTCTCGGTGACAATCGTCCCGGCGAGCAATGTGCCGAATTGCAAGCCGAGGATCGTCAGAATCGGGATCAGCGCGTTCCGGAAGGCATGGCGAAGCAGCACCGCCGATTCGGGTAGCCCCTTCGCTCGCGCCGTGCGCACGTAGTCGCTGGAAAGCTCCTCCATCACGGACGTGCGCACCATGCGCGTCAGGATGGCTGCCAGTGCCGCGCCCAGCGTGGCGGCCGGGAGGATGAGGTGCGAGATTCCTCCCCGGCCCGAGACGGGGAGCCAGCCGATCAAAACCGAAAAAACCAGGATGAGCACAGGACCGAGAGCAAAATTCGGAACCGAAAGACCGAGCAGCGTGAAAAAACCGATGGCATGGTCGGCCCCGCTGCCTCGGCGATGAGCCGCCACGACGCCCGCGGGAATGCCGATGGACATGCAAACCAGCAAGCCGAAAATGGCAAGTTCGAGCGTCGCCGGATAATGCGTCAGAACCGTGGGCAAAACGGGCTGCTGGAAGCGGAAGGATTGCCCCATGTCGCCGTGCAAGAGGCCCCTTACAAAATGTCCGTACTGCACGCCGATCGGAAGATCGAGACCGAGCGAATGGCGGAGCTGCTGAACTTCTTCCGTGCGCGCCCCTTCGCCGAGCATTTGCTGTACGGGATCGCCAGGGATGATGTGCGCGAGAAGGAAAACCATCGTCAGGATCAGCCACAGCGCTGGCAAGACGAGCAAGACGCGAGAGAGGACGTAGCGGATCATGATTTCGACCGCGACTTCGCGCGGGCCTTTCCGCCACCCCTGCGATCGCTCTCCCCTTCGCCGCCATCCGCGGGCTTCGCCGCGGGAGCAGCTGGCGAATCCGCCGCGGTCACTTCCGGGGGCCTCTCGATTCGTTGCACCTTGACGCGGGAGACGCGGCGGCGATCCATCTCGAGCACGGTGAAGCGATAGCCGCTGGCTTCAAAACTTTCGCCGCCGCGGGGAATGAATCCAAGTTGATGGAGCACGAATCCGCCGACGGTTTCATACGCGGGATCGTCGGGCAATTCGATGTTGTACTGCGACTCCAGGTCGCGCACCTGCAAGGACGCGTCGAACACCATGGCGCCGTCGGCCAGCGTCAGGGGCCGCTCGACCACGTCGAATTCGTCGTGAATTTCGCCGACCATCTGTTCGAGGATGTCCTCGAATGTAACCAGACCGAGGATGCTGCCGAATTCGTCCACAACCATGGCCATGCTGGAGCGCCGCGCGCGAAATTCCAACAGCAGCTCGCTGGCGGGCTTGCTCTCAGGCACGATCAAAATGTCGCGCAGCATCGAACGCAAATGAAATTCGGCGGACGGTTGATCGTCTTCCGCGCGGCGCGCGCGGTCCAGCAGCACCCAGATCAAGTCCTTGATGTGGACGAAGCCGATAATGTGGTCGAGTGTGCCTTCACAAATCGGGAGGCGCGAGCGCTGCGTTGTGGCGAACAGCCTCATCGTTTCTTCGAGGCCCGCTTCGGCCGAGAGCACGTGCATGTCCGGCCGGGGCACCATCAGTTCGCGCACCTGCACGCGACCCAGCTCCATCGCGCCCTGAATGAACTTCTCCTCGCCCGGCTGAAGCAGCCCGCGCTCGCGGGCTTGCTCGATCAACACGCTGAGCTCTTCGGCAGAGCGCACTAAGGTGTGACTGTGCGGCGTCTTGACGCCCATCGCGCGAACGATCTTGCCGGCAGCCCCGTCGAGAAGATCAATTGCCCATCGAAAGGTCTGCAGAAACCACAGGAAGGGACGCGCGATCAAAAGCGCCACGCGCTCGGCGCGCTGGAGGCTGATCGTCTTCGGGACGAGCTCGCCCAGCACGACCTGCAGGATGGTAAGCAGGATGAACGCGGCGCCGAGGGCGAGGCCGTGGGCGATGACTGCGGACATTTTCCCTGGAATCCAATCCACCAGGGGGTGCAGGAATGCCGCCAGCGTCAGTTCGCCAAGATACCCCAGGCTGAGGCTGGCGAGGGTGATCCCCACTTGCACGCCCGAGATGACGCGGCCGAGGTCGCCGAGGAGCCGCTCGACGATGCGCGCGCGGGAATCGCCTTGCTCGACCAGTTGGCGAACGCGCGAAAGCCGCACGGCCACGAGCGAGAATTCCGCAGCGGCGAAAAATGCGTTGATGCCGACGAGCGCGAAAACCCCAAACAGGCGTAAGGCGATCATGCTGGTCGAATTCTAGCAAGTTGCGCCGGGCAAGAGAAATCTTCCCCTTCGGCCTGTCCTGTGAACGGCTTCCGTCGGTTGCGTGGGAGCAAGAGGCTAGGCTACACTCCGCGCGGAATTCTTTTCATGAAATCAAAAACCTTTTCTCGGGCGTTCCGCTATCTTGTGGCCGCAATTCTCCTGCTCGCAGGGCTGAGCCTTGTCGCTGGCTGGTGGCTGGTCCATCGTTCCCTTCCCGAGTTGGACGGCAGCCTCACGATTCCCGAACTCCATCAGGTGGTCCTGGTGGATCGCGATCAGTGGGGTGTGCCTCGCATCCGCGCCGATTCGCTCGAAGACCTAGTAACCGCCCAGGGTTACGTCATGGCGCAGGACCGGCTGTGGCAGATGGACTTGCTGCGACGGGTCGCTGGGGGCGAGCTCTCCGAGATTTTCGGTCCCGGCCCTGAGGACGCCTTGCTGAAAATTGACCGCGAGAATCGCACCCTCGGCTTGCGCGAAGCCGCCGGCCGCGGCATCGCCGAGATGAACCCCGACGCGCGCGCGCTCCTCGAAGCCTACGCCCGCGGCGTGAATCGCTACATTCAGGACCACTCCCGCAAATTGCCGCTCGAGTTTCTATTACTCCGATACGACCCGCGACCGTGGCGCCCCGCCGATACCCTGCTCATCAATCTCTACATGTGGAAATCGCTGACCTCGACGTGGAAGCAGGAAATCAACCGCGCGAATATCACGGCAAGGGTCGGCCCGGAGCGCGCGAAGGACTTGTACGTTGTGGATTCACCCTTCGATCATTACGTCGTCGGCGGGCCGGAGCCCGCGAGCAAGGCGGAAACGATTGCTTTCGGGATGCCGGACGTGCGCAGCCACACAAATAATTACTCGGACCCAGGGCGTGAACAGCCGGCGTCGCCCGAATGGGCTGAGGCCGAGGCGTTTCTCGCGCAATTTGACGAGCAGATACCCGCGATGCTCGGCAGCAACAACTGGGTGGTGAGCGGCGCGCACACCAGCACCGGCAAACCGCTTCTCGCGAACGATCCCCATTTGGGTCTGGGCGTTCCGTGCATCTGGTACATGGTCCACTTGGAAGCGCCCGGTCTGAATGCCGAGGGCTTCGACTTGCCGGGGACTCCGCTTCTGATCATCGGGCACAACGAGCGGATCGCCTGGGGCTTCACCAACAACGGCACCGACGTGCAGGACCTCTACATCGAGACGTCCAATCCGGCAAACCCGCTCGAATATCGCGTGAACGGTGCGTGGGCGGCGGCAAAGGTGCGGCGCGAAGTGATCCACATAAAAGGCCGCCCGGATGAATCTCTTGATGTGGTGGTGACGCGCCACGGCCCAGTCGTGCGCCGCGAGGGCGGCCGCGCTTACGCGCTGCGATGGACCGCCACGGAGCCGGGCGCGATGGAATTCGGCTATCCGCTCATCTGTCGCGCAAAGAACTGGAACGACTTTCTCGACGTGATGCGTCGCATCCCCGGCCCGGCGCAGAACATTATCTACGCCGATGTGGACGGCAACATCGGCTTCATCGTCGCTGCGCGCATTCCCATTCGCAAGAACGGTGACGGATCGGTGCCCGTCCCCGGCGACACCGGCGACTACGAGTGGACCGGTTACATTCCATTCGAGGAGCTGCCGCAGGTCCTGAATCCGCCGGGCGGAATCATCGGCACGGCGAACGCGCGCACGACAGGCCCGGGATACCGCTGGTTTCTGACCGCTCGCTGGGCTAATCCGTATCGTACGGAACGAATTTACGAATTGCTTGACGCTCGCAAGGACTTGCGTCCCGAGGACTTCAACTCGATTCAGAACGATATCCTGACTCTGCCCGGCCAATTTCTCGCCGAGCAGCTCGTGCGCGCCGCGCAGTCGCGCCAGCCGCAGGACCCGCGCGCGCGGGAGCTTGTGCGCAGGCTGGCGAGTTGGGACGGCCTGGCAAAACAGGATTCCACTGAGATGTCGTTCGTCGAGTACGCGCGCCACATGCTGCTTCGCAATTTATTGCGTCCGTATCTTGGCGGCGATACCGAAGGATATGAATGGTGGGACTTCACCAGCCAGTACGAAAATGTTTGGCTGCGCGACAAAGTGTTTCTCGAAAACGTATTGCGGGAGCGCCCAGCGCGGTGGCTGCCAAAGGAATTCGGCAGCTACGATGAATTGCTGTTGGCCAGCGCCGACCAGGCAGTGGCGCAATTGCAAACAGAAACGCGGGAACCGGACGCGCGCGACTGGACCTGGGGAACGATCAATTCCCTTTTCATGGCCCACCCCCTCGGCCGAAGTGGATTTCTCCGAAACTTCTTGAGCATCGGCCCGATGCCGCAGAGCGGCTCGATTGACACGGTGAAGGCGATGGGCCACGGCCACGGGCCCTCGATGCGGTTCGTCACGGACCTATCGAACTTCGACAATTCCCTGATGGAACTCACGACCGGAGAGTCGGGCCAGTTTGGCAGCCCGTACTACCACGATCAATTTTCCGCTTGGTACGAGGGCCAGGGTTTGCCCGCGCCCTTCAGCAATGATGCCGAGATGCACGTGCGCGCACATCGCCTGCGGCTCCTGCCGAACGAAAGCGCGCCCGTGGTTCCCCACTGAGGCGGAAGCCCCGAGGGCTGGACAATCGCCGATGCCTGAACTACCCGAAGTCGAAGCCGTCGCGCAAACTCTCCGTCCATTGGTGACGGGGCGCGTCATCCGAAGATGTCGCGTGCTGCACGCCATTGCGGTGAGGCCGTCTTCGGGGCGCGGAGCGAAGCGAGCCGCAGCAACTCTCGAGCGCACCCTGGGTCACCGCCGAATCGTGGGCGTCGAACGCCGTGGAAAATATCTTTTCCTCGCGCTGGACCGCGGCTGCGTGGTTCTGCACTTTCGCCTGGACGGGCACTTGATTTGGTTCGACTCGCGGCAACTGAGGGGGCACGTAGACGTCGCTTTCGAATTGGACGGCGCAGCTCTCGGCTTTGTTGACCGCCGCCATTTCGGCCGCGTCCAGTGGCTTTCGGCGCCCGAGGACTTGCTGGGAATTCGCTCCCTGGGTGTGGATCCACTCTCGCGCCAATTCACCGCGGCGCATCTGCGGAAATTGCTTGCCGGGAGCCGCAGTCCGCTGAAACTTTTTCTTCTCGATCAATCGCGCATCGCGGGGCTTGGCAACATCTATTCGTGCGAAGCGATGTGGCATGCGCGGCTCGACCCGCGCCGCCGCTCCGATCGCGTCACGCCCGTTGAGGTGCGGCGTCTCCACAATGCCATTGTTGCGGTTCTCCGGCGTGCGCTAGTATGCTGTCTCCACCCGGCGCCCGATTTTCGCGATCCCGAATGGTGGTTCCAGGGGCTCGAAAAGATCCTTGGAGTTTACGGACGCGAGGGCAAGGCATGCCGCCGGTGCGGCCAGCCCGTCCGGCGAATCGCGCAGGGTGGGCGTTCGAGCTTCGCTTGTTTCCGCTGCCAGCGGTAATCGCAATTGCCGCACGGCAAATCCGGACGAGAGGTTTCCATGAGTCCTGCACCGAACAAGGTCCCGGAACCGCAGCGCAAGGGGGATTTCGAGCGTTCGCTCGCCCGCCTGGAAGAGGTGGTGAAGCGTCTGGAGAGCGCCGACCTCTCGCTCGACGAAGCGATGAAGCTCTTCGAGGAGGGCGTGAAGCTCTCTCGCGAGTGCCAGAAGCAGCTCGAAGAAGCGGAAGCCCGCGTCGAAGTTTTGCTCAAGAAGGCTGACGGGAAAATGGAGGCAGAACCGTTCGAACCGGAAGAGGAATCCTCGTAGCGCCCGCTTTACCCGCACCCCGGCGTGAACGGCAATTCCGGCGGGCGCTCGATTACACGCGAATGAGTTTGCCTCCTTTTTTCGAGCAGGACCGCGCCGCAGTAGACGCTGCGCTCGAGCGGCTTCTGCCGCCTGAGAGCACGCCGCCGCACTCGATTCATCGAGCCATGCGCTACAGCGTTTTCGCGGGAGGCAAGCGCATCCGGCCGATTCTCTGCATCGAGGCGGCCCGAACGTTCAGCGAAGATGTGGCACCGGCGATTCAGGTCGCTTGCGCGCTCGAATTTATCCACACCTACTCACTGATTCACGACGACCTGCCCGCGCTTGATAATGACGATCTACGCCGCGGCCGGCCGACCAGTCACAAGCAATTCGGAGAGGCCACCGCCATCCTCGCGGGCGACGCGCTGCTCACGGTGGCGTTCGAGACGCTTTCGAAAGCTCCGGTCGAGCCCGCGCGCGGCGTGAGAATGATTCGTGAAATTGCCTCGGCTGCCGGGACCGTGAACGGCATGGTCGGCGGACAAATGGCGGACCTCGAAGCCGAGGGGAAACCGGTAAACGATGCCGGCCTCGAGTACATCCATCGCTCGAAGACTGCGGCGCTGATTAGCGCCTGCGTCGTCGCTGGAGCAATCTGCGGCGGCGCAAACGAAGCCGAGATCGCGCACATTCGAGCCTTCGGCGAAAACATCGGCTGGGCGTTCCAGGTGGTGGACGACATCCTCGACGTCGAGGAATCCTCCGCGGCGCTCGGAAAAACAGCCGGAAAAGACCGGGCGCAGAGCAAGGCCACGTATCCGGCCCTTTTCGGCCTCGAGAAATCGCGCGCGATGGCGGCGGAACTGGAAGGCAAGGCCATGAGTGAACTGTCTATCTTCGGCACGCGCGCCGATCGCCTCCGCCAGATCGCCGAATTCTTGATCGCGCGCCGCGCGTGAACGGCCTGGTTCATCGTTTGTCCCCCATGACTGAGAAGCCTCAACGCAAGCCCCCGAAGAAAAGGCTCGATGTCCTTCTTGTCGAGGCGGGACTGGCCGCCACGCGCCAGCGCGCGCAAGCGCTGCTCCTTTCCGGGCAGGTGCGTGTGAACGGCCAGCGCGCGGACAAGGCCGGCGCAATGGTCGCGCCCGGCGCGCAACTGCAAATTGCCGGCGCAGGTTTGCCTTATGTCAGCCGAGGCGGGCTGAAGCTGGCCGGCGCTCTCGAAGATTTCGCCATCGCAGTCGAAGGCAGGACTTGCCTCGATGCCGGCAGCTCGACTGGCGGCTTCACCGATTGTCTGCTGCAGAGTGGCGCGAAGCGCGTGTACGCCGTGGATGTGACGATCGATCAGCTCGATTGGAAGCTGCGCCAGGATGCGCGCGTCGTGGCCATCGAGTGCAACGCACGTTACCTCAAGCTCGAAAAAATCGGAGAGCCGGTAGATTTCGTCTGCGTGGATGTCTCCTTCATCTCCGTGGCGAAGGTCTTGCCTGCGCTTGTTCCGGCGGCGGGGCCGGGCGCGGATTTTCTGATTTTGATCAAGCCGCAGTTCGAGCTCGAGCGCCGCGATGTGGGCAAGGGTGGAATCGTCCGCGACACGGCGCTGCACCAGCGCGCCATCGAACGAGTCCGCGCCGCCGCCGCACTGGGCGGCCTTCTCCTGCTGGGTGTGCGCCCCAGCCGGATTCCCGGCGCCGAGGGGAACCAGGAGTTTTTTCTGCACGCCCGGCGGCCAATGATAAAGTAAACTTCGCGTGCAGCCCATGAGTCCCCAAGTGAGCCCACAACCGAACACGACGATCCGCACTGCCGGAGTCATCTCCAAGCCGAACAAGGAGCAGATTTGCGCGGTTGTGCCTCCGCTGCTCGCCTGGCTGCGAGAACGCAACGTCAGCGTGATTTGCGACACGGATACGGCGGCTTTCTGCGATCCGAGCGTCAGCTCCATGCCCCGCGAGGAATTGGCCAAGAAGATTGATCTCCTGATCGTTCTCGGCGGCGACGGCACTCTGCTTGCCGCGTCGCGGCTGCTAGGCGATCGCAACGTCCCCATCCTGCCGGTCAATCTCGGCGGGCTAGGCTTCCTGACCAGCGTGACTCTCGATGAACTTTATCCCTTGCTCGAACAAGTGCTGGCCGGAAAGCACGGAACGAGCGAGCGGATGATGCTCGAGGCGGAAGTTGTGCGCGGGGGCAAAGTCCTCACGCACCAGGAAGCGTTGAACGACGCGGTGGTCACCAAGAGCGACAATACGCGAATCATCGACCTCGACGTCAACGTGGATGGCGACTTCGTCGGCCGGTATCGCGCCGACGGCTTGATTGTCTCGACGCCCACGGGGTCCACGGCCTATTCGCTTTCCGCCGGCGGGCCAATCATCTATCCCGTGCATCAGGCCTTCGTGATCACGCCGATCTGCCCGCACATGCTGACTAACCGGCCGCTCGTGCTCCCGGATTCGTCGAAGGTGGAAATACAATTTGTCGCCGGTGACGAGCCCGGCCGCCTGACGGTGGACGGTCAGGTGGGTTACGAGCTGTATCTGCAGGATCGCGTGGTCGTTCGAAAATCTCGCAATAAAATTCAATTAGTTCGGCCGCCGCACAAGACCTATTTCGAAGTACTGCGCAGCAAGCTTCGCTGGAGCGAACGCTGAGCGGCGATGAGTTCTACTCTGACGTTTGTGGACCAGCCAAATCTCTTCCTCGAGTCGGTGGAATATTTCTGGGGCGCAAGTTCGAAGGCGCGCTAACGAGGGCACGATGAAAATGGACCGCCTCCTTTTCACGGCCGCGGCAACGGCTGCCGCATTCGTGGCCGCGACGCTTGTGTTGATTCCTTCCGCGAACGGAATCCAGCCCGAGCGCGCGTCGGCCGATCTAGTCATCCTCAACGCCAAAGTGTGGACGGTGGACCCGTCACAGCCGCAGGCCGAAGCCCTCGCCGTTGTCGGTGACCGGATCGCCGCAGTCGGCAGCAACGTGGCCATTCATAACTGGGTCGGCCCTCAGACGCGCGTCGTGAATGCCGCAGGAAGAACAGTCTTGCCCGGATTCTTGGATGCACACGTTCACTTCAGCTCCGGCGGATTCGCAATCAGCGGAGTGCAGTTGCGCGATGCGGCCACGCCGGAAGAATTCGCGAATCGCATCGGCGAATTTGCGAAGCACTTGCCCCGGGGCGAGTGGATCTTGAACGGCGACTGGGATCACGAGTTGTGGGGCGGCACGCCGCCGGCTCGGGAATGGATCGACAAAGTCACGCCGCACAATCCCGTCTTCGTGAACCGCTACGACGGCCACATGTCGCTCGCGAACAGCCTGGCGCTGAAGCTGGCCGGCGTGACCCGCGACACGCCCGTGCCCGACGGCGGCGAAATCGTGAAGGACGCGCAAGGCAATCCGACGGGATTGCTGAAAGACGCCGCGACGGACCTTGTCGCTCGCGTAATCCCTGAGCCGGACAGAGCGCAACTCGAGCACGCGATCCTGGCCGCGCTGGCCGAGGCGCGGCGCTTCGGCGTCACCTCGTTCGACGACATCAGCAGCGCCGCAGACGTGCGCGCGTATCAGCACCTGCTCGCCCAGGGCAAGCTGACGGCGCGGGTGTATTGCATCACGCCCATGCCGGAATGGGAATCGCTCGCGCGTGAAGGAATCATGGCTGGCTTCGGCAACGCGTGGATACGCATGGGAGCCGTGAAGGGATTTGCGGACGGCTCGCTTGGCTCCACAACGGCGCTCTTCTTCGAACCCTTTGCCGATGCGCCAAATACCAGCGGCATCCCCAACGCGATGATGTTTCCGCCGGGCAACATGCAGAAAATGGCGCTGGGCGCGGACAGCGCTGGATTGCAGATTGTCGTACACGCCATCGGCGACAGGGCCAACCGCCTTCTGCTCGATACCTACGCCGAAGTGGAGAAAGAGGACGGGCGGCGCGACCGCCGGCTGCGCATCGAACACGCGCAACACGTTCGGCCGCAGGATTTCGACGATTTTCACCGCCTCAGCGTGATTGCGTCGGTGCAGCCGTATCACGCGATTGACGACGGCCGTTGGGCCGAAAAGCGCATCGGCCACGAACGCTGCAAGACGACATACGCGTTCCGCACATTTCTCGATCACGGCGTGCGGCTCGCCTTCGGCACCGATTGGACCGTGGCGCCGCTCAATCCTATGCTGACGCTCTACGCGGCAGTCACCCGGCGCACTCTCGATGGCAAGAATCCTGACGGCTGGTTCCCCGAGCAGAAGCTCACGCTGCCGGAATCGATTCAGGCTTACACCATGGGCTCGGCCTACGCGGAATTCTCGGAAAATGAGAAGGGCTCGATCACGGCGGGAAAGTTTGCAGATATCGTGGTGCTCGATTCCGATTTATTTGCGCTGCCGCCCGAGAAAATCAAGGACGCAAAGGTGCTCTACACCATCGTCGGCGGCCAGGTCGTCCATTCAGTGAAATAGCGGCCGGCGCTACTCGCCGCGGACGAGGTCGGCGCGGGATTCCCGGCGACGAATCACACGGAACCGCTGTCCCTCGACCAAAACTTCCGCCGCGCGCGGCCGGGAATTGTAGTTCGACGCGAGCACGAAGCCGTAGGCGCCTGCGCCCCAGATCACCAGCAGTTCCCCGGGCTCGACTTCCTCAATCGGCCAATCGTGAAGAAAACAGTCGCCCGATTCGCAGACGGGTCCCACGATATCCGCCCGAATGCAGGGGCGCGGCGGCGAGGGGCGAATCGCCGTGGTGATGGGATGAGTGGCGCCATAAAGCGCCGGACGAATCAGATCGTTCATCGCGGCATCCACGACAACGAAATGTTTCCCGCTCGTCATCTTCGTGTAAATCACGCGAGTCAGCAGCACGCCCGCCGGTCCCACCAGGCTGCGCCCCGGCTCGAGGAGCAGGCGGCAGCCCAGAGGCTTCACCATGCGTGTGATTGTGCGTCCGAAGGCGCCCCAATCGGGCGGCTGCTCCGAGGTGTAGCGGATACCGAGTCCGCCTCCAATATCAAAATAGCGAAGTGCCACGCCGTGGCGAGCAAGATCGCGAACGTACGCAGCCATGCGCGCGACCGATCGCCGATACGGCTCGAGCGACAGAATCTGCGAGCCGATGTGTGCGCCGATTCCCTGCCAGGAAATCGAGCGACCGGCGCGCTTCATCAGATAGAGCCGTCGCGCGGCGCTCCATTCCAGGCCGAACTTGTGGCGGTGCCGGCCGGTTGAGATGTGCGGATGCCCGCCTGCCTTGACGTCCGGGTTGATCCGCAAAGCCGCAGGCGCGGGCCGGCCAATCCGGCTCGCTTCGGTAGCCAGAAGTTCCAGTTCGGCCTCCGACTCAACATTAAAAAGCAGGATGCGCGCGCGCAGTGCCTCGCGGATCTCTTCGCGCGTCTTGCCAACTCCCGAGAAAACGATGCGGCCCCCCGAAACACCCGCGTGGCGAAGACGCTCCAGCTCGCCGCCCGAAACGATGTCGAAGCCGCTCCCCATCCGCGCGAATAGACGCAGGATCGCAAGGTTTGAATTCGCCTTCACCGAATAGCAGATCGTGTGCGGAATGCCGAGGAACACCGAGTCCATTCTTCGATAAGCGCTCTCGAGGCTCGCGCGGCTGTAGACGTAAGTGGGGGAGCCCGCTTCCGCTGCAACCGCGGAGAGCGGGACGTCTTCGCAGTGCAGCTCGCCGTCACGAAATGCAAAGCAGGGCGTGTAGCGTGTGGGATCGGGCAAGGAACGGGGACCGCGAGGATGCGATTCGCGCGCCGTCACAGCACCTTGAGCACGACAAGCGTGCGATCGTCAGCGGGCGTCGCACCGCCGGAAAACTTGTCCATTTCGGCGAGCATCACCTCGGCCAGCCGGGCCGCCGATGACCGGTGATGCTCCGCCACCAATTGGCACAGCCGCTCGTTGCCGAAATACTCCTTTTCGCGATTTTGCGTATCTCCGAATCCATCGGAATGGATCACGAGAACATTGCCCGGTTCGAGCTCGAGTGTCATTTCCTCATAGTCCACGTGCTCGTACATGCCGAGCGGAAAACCTTCGAGCTTGAGCTTGATCGCGCGTCCATTCTTCCACAGGATGGGCTGCTCCTGTCCCGCGCTGGCAATGCGCAGCTTGCGTTTGCCGCGATGCCAGATGGCGAAACACATGGTCATGAAGCGCCACTCGATCTTGTGCTCGAACAACATTGCGTTCATGGCCTGTAGCATTTCGACGGGGGGCAGCTTCTTCCCCGCCAGGCTGCGCAAGATGCCGATGGCAGCCGCGCCGTAAAGAGCCGCGGCAGTTCCCTTCCCGCTGACGTCGCCCATGGCAATGCCCAGCTCCTGCGGCCCGTAGCGCAGGAAATCGTACAAGTCGCCTCCCAGCTCGCGCGCGGAGACGTAGCGTGCGGCCATATCGAGTCCCAGCTCCTGGTCCGGCGCGCGCGGCAACAGCGCCGCTTGCAACCGCTTCGCAGCCTGCAGATCCCGGTCCATGCGCGCTTCATCGCGCGCCACCTGTTCGTACAGCCGCGCATTTTCAATCGAGACCGCGAGGTGCGCCGCAAGGATCGAAAGCGTTTGCACGTGGTCCGCCGTGAAATAATTCAACTGCGGACTTTCCAGGTCGAGAACGCCCACGACCTGGTTCTTGTAAATCATCGGCACCGCCAGTTCCGAGCGTGTCTCCTTGTTCGTGCAGATGTAACGCGGGTCCGCGCTCACGTCCGGGACCACCACTGGCCTCCGCAGCGTGGCCGCGGCGCCGACGATGCCCTCGTGCGCCGGCACGGCGTGTTTTTCCCGGAAGTGCTGGCCGAATTTCACGTTCACGCGATGCCGGAAGACGTGCTCCTTCTCGTCATACAGCAAGATGCTGAAAATCTGGAAATCAATGACTCGCTTAACGAGCTCGGCGGCGCGACGCAGGATCGCTTCTACCTCGAGCAGGCTGTTGGCCTCGCGCCCCACTTCATTGAGCACTAGCAGCGTATCGGCCTGGCGCCGCGTGCGCTCGAACAACTGCGCGTTTTCGATGGCGCTCGCGATCCGGCTCGCCACCAGCATCAAGATGTTCTGTTGCTCGCGCGTGAAGTAATCGAGCTGCCGGCTCTCGATATCCAGCACGCCGATGGCGCGGCCCTGGACGAGCAGCGGGACGGCAAGCTCCGACTGCACCGCATCGAGCGCGTTGATATAGCGGGGATCCTTCCGGACATCGCTGACGCGCACCGCCCTTCCGGTCGCCGCGGCCGTCCCGATGATCCCCTCGCCGATGGGGATTCGCCAATGTTCGCCGACTTCGGGCCGGTGGCCGATGGTAAAGCGGAAGTAGAGCTGATCGGTATTCTCTTCGGGCAGCAACACGGCAAAGATTTCATAATCGATCAGGCGCTTGATGAGCGCGGCCGCGCGGGCAAGAACCTCGTCGAGATCGAGCGACGCACTGATCTCGTGAGAGATGTCCGCCAGTGTCTGCAGCACCTCCGGCGAAACTTCCGAAGACAGCTTGGCTTCAGCAGGATCCATGAGACTCCAAATTTCGGAATGCGAATCCGCGGCGC
>JBGQEW010000007.1:0-32536 GCA_041496565.1 Terriglobia bacterium
GGGCGACTTCCCGTATGCGTCGTTCACATAGGCGCCACCGTCTTTCTTGAAGCCCGGCGCGCTCACCGTCCCGATCCCACCCTGCACGTTGGCGCGGACACCGACCTCTTGCGGGAGCCGGATGGTGGCCTGTCCTACTCCGCCGCTTAGCTGAACGGACAGGTCGTGCTTCCATGCGCCGGTCAAATCCACGGTCGCGTTGCCGGCGCCGACCTGAAAAGTGAAGTTGGTGAGGGAAAGGCCGCTCAAATTGAGATCGGATTGCCCTGCACCCATTTCCACGGTCAAATCCATCGGCACAGAATTGTTCAGCCGCAGATCCCAGGAATTATGAGAAGTGCCGATGGTCGTGTGCGATGTGCCGGACTCCTCGATCGTGAGCTGTCCTTCACTGCCGCTGACGTTGTATTCGACGGTGGGCTTCCATTCGTCCACGTTGTAGGCAAACGTTGCGTTCATCAAGTCCGAAGCGCCGCCGGAGATTTTCAGCTCGCCCGCCGCCATCTTCAATTCGGCCCGAACTGACTTTGCTCCGCCGAGCCGGACCGTCTTCGATTCCGTCCGGGACTCGCCAATCCTTCCTTCTCGAGTCGTGCAGCCGAATGAACCGGCAAGGATTGTCAAGGTGCCCAGCAGCCAGAGCTTTCTAGATCGTGCGTTCATCGTAGGTCCTCTCATCGCGTTGAAGGATCGCGGGGATGGCTCCTTAAGATAGCTCCGGCCCGCGCGTTGTCAACTTCTTCTATACGTCGAAGCAGGATGAATAGTTCCGATGCCATGCTGATACAGAACTCATGCAAGCCATCGAATGCGGCTGCCTGATGCGCCTCGGTCAGTTCACGAATGCCAGCGAGGCTGGTAGAGTCCTGCCAATCGGAGTGGATCAGTTCGCAGTGACTTCGTCAACTCTGGCTGTTTATCTCACTTCGGCTCCACGTAAAACCTCGCACCTTCGAGAGTGATTGTGCCGTTCATTCCACTCATCGCCGCCAAACGAATTCACTGCGAATCGCCCGCTCGCGTTGACTTGCAGTTGGCCTGCGTCGTAGGATGCTTCGGCGTGTCCGATTCCAACTCCATGCTGGGTCAAACCGTCTCCCACTATCGCGTCCGCGAGAAGCTGGGCGGCGGTGGCATGGGCGTTGTTTACCGGGCGGATGACGCGAGGCTCGGCCGCAGCGTCGCCTTGAAATTCCTGCCCGAGGAAACTGCCGCCGACCCCCAGTCGATTGAGCGATTTCGCCGCGAGGCCCGCGCGGCTTCGGCGCTCAACCATCCCAACATTTGCACGATCTACGACGTCGACGAATACGAAGGTCGCCACTTCATTGCCATGGAGTATTTGGAAGGCAACACGCTCAAGCACTTCTTGACCGGCCAGCCGATGGCAACGGAAGAACTCCTCGGCCTTGCCATCCAGCTCGCCGATGCCCTGGACGCCGCCCATTCGAAGGGCATCGTCCATCGAGATATCAAACCCGCGAACATTTTCATCACTCAGCGCGGACAGGCCAAGATCCTGGATTTCGGCTTGGCCAAGCTCGCAGGCAAGCGACAGGCCCTGGGGGAAGCCGTGGGCGCATCCGCCACTCGCACGGTTGCGGCCATTGCCGAAGACCACTTGACGAGCCCCGGCTCGACCGTCGGCACGATCGCCTACATGTCCCCGGAGCAGGCGCGCGGAGAAGAGGTGGACGCGCGAACGGATATTTTTTCCTTCGGCGTCGTTCTGTATGAAATGGCCACGGGACGGCTCGCCTTTCCCGGCAGCACCTCAGCCGTCATCTTTGACGCAATTCTCAATCAAGCGCCGCAGTCGCCCGCTCGAGTCAATTCACAGCTCCCGCCCGAATTTGGCCGCATTATCGAATCCACCCTGGCGAAGAATCGCAACGCACGCTGCCAGGCGGCCGCCACCCTCTTGAGCGATCTCCGGCGTCTGAAGCACGACCTGGAATCGGGACGAGTCAGCGCCGCAAAACATCCGGAAAAATCAGTTGCAGTCCTCTATTTTGAAAATCTGAGTGGAGCCAAAGAAGACGAGTACTTCCGCGACGGCATGACCGAGGATGTGATTACCGAGCTGGCCAAAATTAAGACTTTGGTGGTCTTCCCTCGCGCGGCCGTCGTGGCTTTCCGCGACAAACTCGTACCTGCACCCGAAGTGGGCCAGCAACTGAGCGCCGCGTTTGTCCTGAGCGGTAGCCTGCGCCGGGCCGGCAATCGCTTGCGAGTCACTGCACAGCTCGTCGAAACCCGCACGGGCCACTCGGTTTGGGCGGAACGCTACGACCGCGAAATGAAGGACGTCTTCGAGGTGCAGGACGACATCGCTCGCAGTATCACCCAAGCCCTGCGCATTTCTCTTTCGCCGCAGGAAGAAAAGACGATCGCGCGCAAGCCCACGGAAAATCTTCAGGCCTATGACTTTCTTCTCCGTGGAAGAAACTACATGCGCCGCGAAAATCTGGAATTTGCGATGCAAATGTTCGAGAGCGCCATTCGCCTTGACCCCAACTTCGCTCTGGCCCACGTCGGCATCGCCCACGTTAGCGGGATGCAGTATGAACTGCACGGCTGTGATCCCCGTTGGATCGAAAAGGGCATCGCCGCCGCGAATCGCGCATTCGAGCTGGATCCCCAACTTGCCGATTCCCTTGCAGCTCAGGCTCGAATCTGCCACGTCCGGCAGAAGTACGACGAAGCAATCAAACTCGCCCGAATGGCCATTGAACGACAGCCGGACTGCCAGAGCGCCTGGGATGTCCTGGGCCGGTCGCTGTTCTCTTCCGATCGGTGGCGGGAAGCTGCCGATCTCGTCGAGCGCGTGCTGGAAGCGGGTGGGGACGACTACAATGTCTATGTTCCGTACATCAATTCGATGCTCGCGCTCGACGATCAGAAGACCGCACGGAGACTTCTCGAGCGGCAGGCTAGCCTTCTCGAGCAGCAGATCGAGATGGTCCCGGAGGATGCGCGGGCACGCATCTTGCTCGCCGCCGCCTTTCCGCTCTTAGGTAGAGAGGCGGAAGCACCTGAACAAATTGAGAAGGCCGTGTCCATGCGTCCCAATGATCCCAACACCCTTTATAACGCCGCCTGCGCGTATGGAATTCTGAAAAGGAAAGAAGAAGCCATCACCATGCTGAGAAGAGCCATCGAGACGGGCTTCAAGGATTTCCAGTGGGTTTCCCGCGACGCAGCTCTCGCCTGTTTGCACGAGGAACCCGAGTTCAAGCGCATGCTGGAAGAAGGAAAGCCCAGACCTTAATTCCTCGAATCTGAAAGCACTCCCGCGTCTGACTAGGGAGCCTTCGCCGCTACGACTCCGATATTCGCGATCGTATCGCCTTTCTTCATCGAAGGAACTGCGCATATATAAAGGACCACTCCGGCTGCGGGTGCTCGCGCTTCGGCAATCGTTGCGCCGAAATAATCGGTCACGTAGCCGACCTTCATTCCCGCGGCCACGTAGGTGCCGCGGCTCACCAGCGGATAGAAAATCCCCGGCTGATCGCTCGCAATCGTCTCGATCTTTTCGATCCACACGGGATGCTCGATCATTTCGGCCGCGCCGGGCAGCATCTTCAGAAAGCGCATCACGTTCAGGCAGCCGCGTTCGAGCGCTTTGACGTCCTCGGGCTCCGTTGTGCCGGCGTAACCCGCCTCTGCCGCAATGGCGGGCTTGCCACGCGTCGAGGCCGTGTTGTCGAGATATCTCGATGCGCTCGCATCCTTCGGCCGGTCTTCGGTGATGATGATGTGGTCCAGCCCGAAAGCGAGCACCATGCCGCGCGTGATGGCGTCCTGTTTCTCGTTGCCGGTCTTCACCCAGTAGCTGTAGGGACGAAGGCTTTCGTCCAAATCGCCGCCGTGCAGATCGATCAGGTAGTCGCACTGCTGCACCACCTGTTGCGTGATGAGCCACGAAGCCCGTTCCGTCTGCGTTCCGTCCTGCTTCCCCGGATAGAACCGGTTCATGCTCTTGCCGTCCACTGGATTGACGTGCGGAACCTTCTGCTCGAACGAAGCGATGTTGACGAGCGGCACCACGATCACGGTGCCGGACAATTCCGCGGGATCGAGCTTCGGAATCAGCTTCTCGAGGGCAATGATAGAAGCATATTCCGTTCCATGGGCGCCGGAGACGAGCGCAAGAACGGGGCCGGCCTTCGCGCCGTGAACGACGACGACCGGAATTCTCGTCGCCGGATCCACACCGGCGGGAACTTCGATGAAGCCCGTCGCCTTCTGCCCCGGCGCGGCGCTCGCGGTGCCCACCGTGAAGTTGGTTTGTTGGCCGCGAGCCGCAAGCGAAAGCGAGCCCATGACAAACAGCAGGGTGATCCGCAACCGTCGGTGCATGTCTCCTCCGTGCCTTCCTGGAACCAAGGCGACAGAGTATAACGCGCTCCCAGCCCTTCGAAGGAATCGGCTCGTTGTCGAAGATAGTGCTTGACCCTGGAATGTATTCCAGGGTTGATACTTCAGTTGGTCAAAGGGAGAGTGCGATGCGACCCGGAGAGCTGGCACGGCTTGTCGACGTGAGCACGGATATCCTGCGGCACTACGAGCGCCTGGGGCTGCTCGCCAGGCCGCCCCGCACCGGCGGCGGCTATCGCAATTATCCAGCGGAATCGCTCGAGCGCGTGCGTCTGATTCGCCGGGCTCTCGGCGTCGGCTTCTCTCTTTCGGATTTGACGGCAATCCTGAAAATCCGCGACCAAGGCGGAGTGCCCTGCCACCAGGTTCGCGCCACCGCTCATGCCAAGCTCCGCCAGATCGAGCGGCAGATCAGAGATCTCGAGGCGATGCGCGATCGTCTCCGCCGCATCCTTCGCGCCTGGAACGCCCGCCTCGCCCAAACTCCCAAGAATCAAAGAGCAAAATTGCTGGAAGCGCTCCCGCAGGACCTGGAGCGGCGCAACACGCCGGCAAGATTTGCGTCCCAGCAGGACAATCCAACTAGGAAGGTGTCCGATGAGAACCGCAACAACCGCAACACTCGCCGTGCTGCTCGTCATCGCATTCGCAGCCGACGCGCAAGATAAGAAAGAGCAACCACGCCCCGCCGATCACAAGTGTGGCGTCATGAAGCGGGGCGAGAAGGCCATGGGATTCTCACCGGTGAAGACAACGCACCATTTCCTCCTGCTCGAGGAGGGCGGCGCAATCCAAGTGACGGCCAATGGCGGAAGCGACACCGCCAGCCGGGATCAGATTCGCGAGCACCTCTCGCACATTGCCAAGATGTTTGCCGCCGGCAATTTCGATACGCCGATGTTCATCCACGGCGTCACGCCGCCCGGCGTGCCCGTGATGATCAGGCTGCGCGATCAAATTATCTATCGCTACGAGGAGATGGAACGCGGGGCCCGCGTGCGAATCACAACCACGAACCCGCAGGCCTTGGATGCAATTCACGGCTTCTTGCGATTTCAGATCACGGACCACCACACCGGCGATTCGCCGAATGCGGGCGGCGACAAAGACAAATGAAAGCTCCGCTCGGCTTCGCAAGGCATTTCAATTCGTAATGCCTAGGTGGAGCAGGATGTGTCACGTGCGTGCCGGCTAGGCGGTTTCGGCTGTGGTTGGTTCTTCACGCCGGACTCCGGCCGGCGCCGATCGCCGTTTTCCGTAGAGCCAGACGCCCAGCCGCCACGCCAGCAAGATTCCGACGAGCGCGGCATATTGCAGCGGCTTCCTCACGTCGGACTTCACCAGCCAGTAGTAATGGATGACGCCCGCGGTCGCGCTCAAGTAAATCGCGCGATGCAACAATTGCCAGCGCCTCCCGCCCATCCGCCGGATCCAGCCGGCCGTGGAAGTGATCGCGAGCGGAATCATCAGCACAAACCCAGTGAAGCCCACCGTAATAAAGCGCCGCTTCTGCACGTCCTTCCACATTTCCGCCACGTCGAAAAACTTGTCGAGCCAGATGTACGTGGTGAAGTGCAGGCAGCCGTAGAAGAACGCGAAAAGGCCCAGCATCCGGCGGAACCGGATGAGCTGCGGCAGGTGCAGGATTTTTCGCAGCGGAGTAATCGCCAGCGTGATGATCAAGAATCGTATCGTCCAATCACCGGTCGCATGCGTGATGTACTCGATCGGATTGGCGGTCAGTTTGTCGTGCTGCCAATCCCACACCAGCAGCGCGAGCGGCACCAGACAAAGCAGAAAGACGGGAATCTTCGTCCACTTGCTGGAGAGAATCTTGTTCATCAAGCGGCCCTGGTCAGAAGTCCTTGCGCAGATCCATGCCCGAATAGAGACTCGCCACCTGATCGCCATAGCCGTTGAACATCAGCGTGGGTCGTTTCAGAAAATCTCCCAAGCGGCGTTCCTTGGCCTGGCTCCATCGCGGATGATCGACGGCGGGATTCACGTTGGAATAGAAGCCGTATTCGTGCGCGCTTTGCAGGTTCCAGGTCGTAGGAGGCTGATCCTTGACGAACCGGATTCGTACGAGCGACTTGATGCTCTTGAAACCGTACTTCCACGGGATCACCATGCGCACCGGCGCGCCATCTTGATTCCACAGCGTCTCCCCGTACATTCCCACGCACAAAAGCGCCAGCGGGTGCATGGCCTCGTCGAGCCGCAAGCCCTCCACGTAGGGAAGTTCGATGCCGGCCGATCCGCCCTCTGGCATCACCTTCGGGTCGTAAAAAGTTTGAAAGGCCACGTACTTCGCCTTCGGAGTCGGCTCCACCAGGTTCGCAAGCGCGCTGAACGAGTACCCGATCCACGGCACGACGATGGACCAGGCCTCGACGCAGCGGTGCCGGTAGATTCGTTCTTCGAGCGGCGCCAGCTTCAGGATTTCATCCATGCTGAACTTCCGTGGCTTCTTCACTTCCCCGTCCACGGTCACCGTCCACGGCGACGTCACGAAGTTCCTGGCATTCTGGGCCGGCTCTTCCTTGCCCGTGCCAAATTCATAGTAGTTGTTGTAGTGCGTCACATCGTTCATGGGTGTCGGTTTTTCCGTCGTGCTGTAGGGCCATCTGGTCACGCCGTTCAGCTTGACGGGTACCGACCCCGTTCCCGGCCCTGATAACAGATAGGCGTATTTCTTCCAGCCGGCTACGGCACCGGTCGTCAGCAGGGCCCCGAGCAGGAAATTACGGCGATTCATGAAGGCGCCCTTGGGCGCCACGTCCGAATACTTCAAGTCCGGCGCACGCTTGATTTGCATTGCTTCACCCCGGCCTTGGCGCTGAATTCATAAGATCCATCCTCTATCTTAGATGTAGAAGTTCGGGGATGGAAACAACGATCGCATCTATTTTCCGTGTTCCGAAACCCCGGCCCCTGCCTGTTGGCTGCGGCTTCGGCAAGTCCTGGCCGAAGAGCGCGCGGGCCACCGCCATCCTTCATGTCTCCCTGGCGGCCAATTCGTTACATAAAAAATTGTGCCGCTCGATCCCGCCGAGGTCATTCTCTGCGCTTACCCTTCAGCCGACTCGGCCCCTTGCCCCTCAGCAGGCTTAGTAACGCCTGAAAAAGTCTCCCAACCCTGGCGCGACAGGGACCAAAAAATCAGATAGCCTGTTATTCCGCTCAGCACAAGCAACAGAACCCCGCTGGTCCAGTGTTTGAAGACCAGCTTGCCGATGCCGAACATGGCGCCATAAACCATGACGCATCCCATCACCCAATTGAGGGCATTCACACTGAAATCGCGAACGTGTGGCAGCTCGGGGACCAGCTTGGCGATGGGCCGCCAGCCATAGACGCTCGGATAGACGCGGCGGTAGAACTGCATCAGCTTATCCGTCGGTTCCGGTCGCGTCACAAACGTCGCAACGATCCAGGCCACCGTCGTGACGCCCGCCGTGATCAGCGTCGTCTTCGCGGAAACCACCGCGCTACTGCCCGCGAAGGAAATGTTGGCCAACCAGACTGTAACTACAGCCGCAACCACTGTAGCGGAAATTTCACTCCACGCGTTGATCCGCCACCAGTACCAACGCAGGATCAGGACGGCGCCCGTGCCGGCTCCGATTCCCAGCACGATCTGCCAGCCCTGCGAAATCGAGACCAGCTTCCCGGTCACGTAGCCGCTCACCAGGACCAAAATGACGGTAAACAATTTCCCGATGCCGACATAATGCCGCTCGCTCGCCTGGCGCACCAGGAATCGCCGGTAGAAATCGTTCACCAGGTACGACGTGCCCCAGTTCAACTGCGTGCCGATGGTGGACATGTAAGCAGCCAGGAATGCCGCCACCATCAGCCCGCGAAGTGCCGGCGGAAGAAAATCGCGCAAGACCATCACATAACCCTGCTGCGGGTTCGCGCCAAAAACTTCGCTCGGATGGATCCCGCCCTGCGGGGAATAGACGGCCATCGCCACGAGCCCTGCGAGAATCCACGGCCAGGGGCGGAGAGCGTAATTGGCGATGTTGAACCACAGCGTCGCGCCCAGTGAGTTTTTCTCATCTTTCGCGCTGAACATGCGCTGAGCGACGTATCCTCCGCCGCCCGGCTCCGCTCCCGGATACCAGGACGACCACCACTGCACGCCGAGAAAAAGAAGGAAGGCCAGCACCGGCAGCGTCCACACGGCGTTCGTCGTGAGCCCGAGGTGAAAGTCGGGGAAAAATGCCAGCGGATTGGACGTTTGCACGCCGGTCCGAGCCGTCGCGGCGCTCACTGTCTGCAAGTGCAATTTCAGAGAGTCAATCCCTCCGATTTTCGCGACCGCGAACCAGGCCAGCACGGTGACCATCCCCATCTTGAGGATGAATTGGAATAAGTCCGTCACCAGCACGCCCCACAATCCGCCGATGGAGGTGTAAATTCCGGTGAATGGAATCAGCACGAGGATGCAGATGAGGAGTGCGGTGTTCCGCGGCTCACCCAGCGTGTAGTGAAACAACGCATGGTGCCCGATCGTCAGCTCGAACACGCGGCCCTGCGCAATGGCCGGCCCGAGCAACACGGTGATGATGTCCACCATCGCGCGGCTCACCCAGCCCAGGATGAAGCAATTCATCAGCAGCCCGAGATAGATCGCCTTCAGCCCGCGCAGGAATGCGGCCGGCCGGCCCGCGTAGCGGAGTTCAGTCAACTCCACATCGGTCAGGATTTTCGCGCGCCGCCAGTACCTCGCAAAAAAGAATACGGTCAGCATCCCCGTCAAACACTGGTTCCACCAAAGCCAGTTTCCCGCGATCCCTTGCGTGGCCACCAGCCCCGCGACGAGCAGCGGCGTATCGGCCGCGAACGTTGTCGCGACCATGGAAGTGCCGGCCAGCCACCAGGAGACGTCGCGGCCGGAAATAAAAAACTCCTCCGTGTTCCCGCTGGCGCGGCGCCGGTAGTAGAGGCCGATCAAAATGTTGATCAGCAGATACGCGCCGACGACGATCCAATCCGTCGAAGTGAGTGGCATGGGCTCCTGCCAGTTCTCTCGAATACCAGTGTGCTGGAGTCGCAAATCCTAGCTGCTCGAAGAGCCCTGGGCAACAAAAGATTCCCCGCTCAAGTCCATCACGATGAAAGGGGTGACGCGGATAGCGTTGACGCCTCCGAGCGCCGAAGCATAAGATGGCCGCTGTCGAGGGCTGTGCCTTTCGGCGAGCGCGGGAACTTGGCTTTTCTGGAGTCGAGTTCGATCGCGGGCGCGCCGGCCCTGACGCTGCCGGGCTGCCGCATTCTAAGGGTTAGAGGTGAAAAAAATGTCCGCACAATACCGGGCCGACCAAGTCGGGAGTTTTCTGCGGCCCGCCGAGCTGCTCGAAGCCAGACGCGCTGGCGTGGATTCCGAGCGCCTGCGGTCGATTGAAGACCGCCACATTCTCCGCGTCCTCGCCAAGCAAGAGGAACTGGGGTTCGAGGTTTTCACCGACGGCGAATTCCGCCGGCGAAACTTCATGAGCGACTTCACCGACGCGGTCGATGGCTTTGACATGGGCGACGCCGTTGCCCGGACGTGGAAAGCCGGTGAGTCGAAGGATGCCCCCGTCAGCAGCGTGACGGGAATCGTCACGTCAAAGCTTCGCGCTGTCCGCCCCTTGACCGGTCACGAATTGGCTTTCCTGAAGGCACACAGCCCCGGCGCGATCAAGATGACGCTGCCGAGCGCCACGCAATTCCCGGCGATCTCGTTCAAGCCCGGGATTACCGACAAGGTCTACAAGAGCCATTCCGCTCTCTTGTGGGACATCGTCGAGATTATGAAGATTGAGCTCGCCAGGCTCGCTGCCGAGGGAGTGAAGTACATCCAAATCGACGCGCCCCGCTATAGCTACTATATGGACCCAAAATGGCGCGACTGGATCCGCACCGAGATGAAAATGGAGCCGGACGCGATGCTCGACGAATCCATCCGCGCGGACAATGCCTGTTTCGAGGCGGCGCGTCGCCCGGGCGTCACGCTGGCCATCCATCTTTGCCGGGGCAACAATCGCAGCCACTGGTATGCCGAAGGAGGCTACGATTCCATCGCCGAAAAACTGTTCGGGACAATGGCTGTGGATCGCTTCCTGCTGGAATACGACGATGAGCGCTCCGGAACGTTTGAGCCTCTGCGGCTGATTCCGCGAAACAAGACCATTGTGCTCGGCTTGGTCAGCTCGAAGCGCCCCCAACTCGAAAGCGCCGATGTGCTCGCCCGGCGAATCGAGGAAGCTTCTCGTTACTTCCCACTTGAAAATCTCGCGCTCAGCCCGCAGTGCGGCTTCGCTTCCACCATGGAGGGAAATCTTCTGACGGAAGACGAACAGTGGGCCAAGCTGCGCCTGGTGGCGGAAACGGCAAGCCGAGTGTGGGGACGGGCTGCCCGCGCCTGAGCCGCAACGGATTAGCGCCCTCTGCATCGCGCTTCGCCGCGGAAGCGTTTCGCGAACTCAGCGTTTCGCTTGCCCGCTCGAATCCATCTCAACGAATACTTCCTCCGCGAGATGAAATGCGGAATTCGCGGCCGGCACCCCGCAGTAGATCGCTGTTTGCAGCAGGACTTCCTTGATCTCCTCGCGCGTCACGCCGGTTTGCAATGCGGCGCGCAGATGCATCCGCAGCTCGTCACCCCGGTTGAGCGCCACCATCATCGCCAGCGTAATCAGGCTTCGCGTTTGCCGCGGCAACCCCGGCCTCGACCAGATTTCGCCCCACGCATACCGCGTAATCAGGTCCTGAAACGCTTCGTTGAATTCATTCGTATTCTTCCCGGCGCGGTCGACGTGTGCATCGCCCAGGACGGCCCGCCGCACGGACATTCCCTTTTGATGCCGTTCGAGTTCATCCATCGCCGCTCCTCCTCAGGCCGTCAGAAAGCGAATCAGTTCCGACGTAAACTGCGTGGCCCCCTCGAGATTCGAAAGGTGCGCCGTCTCCAGCTCCACATATTCCGCTCCGGCGATGCGGTCTGCCAGGTACCGCACGTCGGCGGGAGGCGTGGCCGGGTCCTTCCGCCCTGCGATCACCAGCGTCGGCACACGAATCGCGGAAACCGTCTCGCGCTCATCCGTGTCCCGGACCGCCGCGCAGCACGCCACGTATCCTTCGAGCGGCGATCGCTCAATCATCCGTTGCGTCTCCGCCGCGACTCCGGGTGACCGACGGCGAAACTCCGGCGTAAGCCACCGCTCCGCCACTGTCGGCGCCACCGCTTTCATTCCGGCCTTGCGTATGTTTTCAATCCGCGCGTTCCACGCCTCCACGGTCCCGATCCGCGCCGCAGTGTTACAGAGCACGAGTTTGTGGAGCCGTTCCCCCGCGTGCATGCCCAGCCACATCCCGATCATCCCTCCCATCGAAAGCCCGCAGAAATGCACTCGGTCCAATTCGAGCTTGTTCAGCAGTCCAAGAACGTCCCGCGCCAGTTGTTCGATGGTATACGGTCCGGGCGTCACGGCCGTCTGGCCGTGTCCGCGCGTGTCGTAGCGCAGCACGCGAAACTGCTTTTCGAGCGCCGGCACCTGCGGATCCCACATCGAAAAATCCGTTCCGAGTGAGTTCGAAAGGACCACCACCGGCGCGCCCGCCGCACCGGTCAGCGCGTGATGCACATGCAATTCTCCGATGTCCGCGAAGGGCATCTCTTTCACTCGCTCTTGCTGGCCGCTTTGGGGCGCTGGGATGAGTGTGCCGCGAGCACGCGGTCAATTAAGCCTTCCGCCACGCCGAGGTATTGCTGCGGATCGAACAATCGCTCGAGATCCGCTTTCGTCAGATGCTTTTTCGCTGTTGCGTCTTCCGCGAGAACTTCGCGCAAATGCCGCTTCCCTGTTCGCGCTCGCTTGCACGCCGCTTCAACCAGTTCGTGTGCCGCCATTCGGCCCATCTGGCTGCCCAAGGCCATCTGCACCGCTTCCGCGAAAATCAATCCGCGGGTCACGTCGAGATTTTCCTGCATCTTGGCGGCGTCGATTTCGAGCCCTGGCACCGTCTCCGCCAAATGGTGCAACGCGCCCGCGGCCAGCCCGATGATTTCCGGCATGGTTTCCCATTCGGCGTGCCAGCCGCCCGCGCCGCGCTCGTGCTCCTGCACCATCGCGCTGAGCATGGAGCTGACGAGGCCCGGCATGCGCATCGCCGCCGCCAGAACCACCGCGGCCGTCACCGGGTTTCGCTTGTGGGGCATTGTGGAAGAGCCGCCGCGCCCTTCTCCCGCAGGCTCGAATACTTCCGCAACTTCCGTCTGCATCAGTAGCGAAATGTCGCGCGCAATTTTCCCGAGCGTGCCGGTGCACAGCCCGAGCGTCGTGGCCACTTCCACCATGCGATCCCGGTGACTGTGCCAGGGCACATCGGGCACCGCGAGATGCAGCTCTTCGCCAAGCGCCTTCGCCACCTCGAGTCCTTTGTTCCCCAGCGCCGCAAGCGTGCCGACAGCGCCTCCCAATTGCACCACCATCGCCCTGCGGCGCATTTCGCCGATCCGCGCCCGGTGTCGGTTCATCGCATCCAGCCATCCCGCCGCCTTCAGCCCAAACGATGTCGGCAGCGCCTGCTGCAGCCACGTGCGCCCGGCCACGAGGGTGGACCGGTGCTTCACGGCGAGCTGCGCCAGTGCGCCGCACAATTTCCCCAATTCCGCGTCGATTCGCTCGAACGCCTCCCGCAACTGCAGCACGAATCCCGTGTCGATCGCGTCTTGGCTCGTCGCGCCCCAATGCACATAGCGCATCGCATCTTTGTCGTCTTTTCCGACCAGCGCGGTGAGTTGCTTTACCAGGGGTATGGCGGGATTCCCGGCGAGGGCGGTGGCGCGGGCGAGTGTGTCCATGTCAAAAAGTTCGGCGCGGCACTTCGATGCGATCGCGGCCGCAGCCGTCGCGGGAATAACGCCTGTGCGTGCTTCCGCGCGCGCCAGCGCCGCCTCGAAATCCAGCATGCCCTGCACTCGCGCGCGATCGGAGAATAGTTCTTCGATGGCTTCCCAACGGAACAATGGTTCCAGCAAGCTCATGCCGCCAGTCTAAATCACTCTCAGCAGTCGAAGAAAACTGTTTCTCCCGGGCCCTGCAGAATCACGTTCCATTCCAGAGCGCCGGTCTGCCCGCCCGCCTTTCTTGCAATCAA
The DNA here is from genome assembly GCA_041496565.1 of Terriglobia bacterium. Classification (GTDB taxonomy): domain Bacteria; phylum Acidobacteriota; class Terriglobia; order Acidiferrales; family UBA7541; genus JBGPTK01. Next base: position 13,537 of record JBGQEW010000007.1, read on the forward strand.
CGTTTCGCGCCGGGCCGGCTCGACCAGATTCAGCACAAAATCGTCCGCGTTACTCGGCTCATCCGGAAAATAAATTCGCGTGACGAGTCTTCGCAGCAGCCCGCGCATCATCACCGTCACCGCCAGGTGTGGCGCCTGCGGTTTCGCGCCGGGGCCCGGCACCGGGCCAGGTTTGATGGTGGTAAATCGAAATCTTCCGTCGCCATCGGTGGGAATCCGTCCGTAGCCTTTGAAGGCCGGTTCCAGCGGCTTGTCCTGCTCGTCCTCCGGATGAGCGTATTTGCCGTGCGAGTTCGCCTGCCAGATTTCGATCAGCGCATCCGGCACCGGCTCCCCGTCGCCGTCGAGTACGCGGCCTTCGATAGTCACGCGCTCTCCAGTGACGCCCGGGCCGGCGAGGTTGTCCTGATAGAGCCGCGTGAGGCCGATGGAAAAAAACGGGCCGACGGTTTGCGATGTCGTCGCCTGCAGCGTCATCTCATCCCTCCATCGGCGTAGCTTCCCGGCCTCTGAGCACGAGGTCGAACCGGTAGCCCAGCGCCTGTTCCGGAATCGTCGTCTCCCAGTCGAAAATCGAAATCAGGCGCTCGCGCGCCTTCTCATCCGCCGTGCAATTGAAGATGGGATCGTAGGGCAACAGCGGATCGCCGGGGAAATACATCTGCGTAACCAGGCGCGTCGCAAACGCCGGTCCGAACAACGAGAAATGAATGTGCGCGGCGCGCCAGGCGTTGTAATGGTTGCGCCAGGGGTATTCTCCCGGACGGACGGTCACGAACCGGTACCGCCCTTCCGCGTCGGTCAGCGCGTGTCCACATCCGGTAAAATTCGGGTCCAGCGGCGCATTGTGTTGATCATCCTTGTGCAGGTACCGCCCCGCCGCATTGGCTTGCCAAATCTCGACCAGCGTGTGCGGCACCGGCCGGCCGTTCTCGTCCAGCACGCGCCCGCTCACGATGATGCGCTCGCCCATCGCCTCGCCGAAATGCTGTTGCGTCAGGTCGCAAGCCTTCACGTCAACCGATTCTTTTCCGAACATCGGTCCGGTCACCTCGGTAAGGGTGTGCGGAAGATAGATGAGCGGCTTCGTTGGCGCGCGCTTTACGCTCGACGCATACGCAGGGTGCAGGTAATTCGGCTGCGATCCCGCAAGCGGCCTCCGATAACCCGCAATGTTCGGCATGCCTTGCTCCTTCCGCTAGAGCATCCAGCCCAAATCTCTTTCGCCAGGATTGACCTATTCCGCGCTTGCGGGATGCCGTCACGATCCGGGAGAATCTATGCAAGGGCCGTTGGGCTTGTCAAGGCCGATTATCGAAATTCCGTGCGCATATCGGCCAATTGCTGTATTCTCCCCCGGTTCCATCACCCGCGAAGGGAGATTCTCATGCCGCGCCCTGAAGGTCGTGCCGGTTCCAGAAAGCAGGTTCGCGCCAAGACTTCATCCGCGAGCACGCTTGCTGCCCCCCTTACACCTTCGGCGCAGATTGACAGCTTTGGCGGTGATCCCAACTTCATGACTTCGCTGGCCCGCGGCTTGGCCGTCATCCAGACTTTCTCCGAAAGAAAGTGCCAGCTTAGCATCTCACAGATCAGCATCAAGACTGGATTTTCGCGCGCCGCCGCACGCCGCTGCCTGTACACGCTCACCAAACTTGGTTTCGCGGGTTCTGATGATGGCCGCCAATTCTTCCTGCGGCCCAGAATTCTTGCGCTCGGACATTCCTACATCTCCTCGATGCCGCTCGCGACGGCGGCCCAGCCTGTCCTGGAACATCTGAGCCATCTCGTCCACGAGTCCTGCTCCATCGCCACCCTCGACGGCGCCGACATCACCTACGTCGCCCGCGCGAATGTAACGCGCATCATGTCGATCGATCTCGGCGTCGGCAGCCGCTTGCCGGCGTTTTGCACGTCCATGGGTCGCGTCTTGCTGGCCTACTTGCCGCCGGAAGTGCTCGAATCCTATCTCGCCCGCGCGGTGTTCACGCGCTACACCGAACGGACCGTCGTCGGCGCCGAAAAGCTTAGGAAGGTGTTGCGTCTCGCCTGCCGCAACGGTTATTCGATCGTCGATCAAGAATTGGAGCTTGGCCTGCGCTCCCTGGCCGTGCCCATCCAGAATCCAAATGGCAAAGTGGTCGCGGCGCTCAACGTCGGCACACATGCGCAGCGTATTTCCATCCGGGATTTGCAAACAAAATTCCTTCCCCACCTCCGAGCCGCCGCACAAGAACTCTGTATCCTCCTGCGGTGATGCCTGCGATTGCGAAAATGCGCCTCCCAATTGATTCCCTGACCGTGGGCACGCTTCAACGTCAAAGAGATGCCTTCTCGAGGTCCGCACCGTGACCGCCATCGACCGTTCGAAGCGTTACGAGACCACACTCGTCACCATCCTCTTCTTTTCCTGGGGCACGGTCTTCCTCGATCGCATGTCGCAACTCTATCTGGCGCCCTACCTCGCCCCCGAATTCCACCTCACCCACGAACAAGTCGGCATGCTCGCCTCGGTCCTGGCCATCAGTTGGGCTCTCTCCACGCTTTTCTTTGGCGCGCTGTCGGATCGCTTCGGGCGGCGCCGGATTCTCATCCCGGCTGTTTTTGCGTTTTCGCTCTTGTCGTGGATGGCGGGGATGGTGCACAGCTACCATCAGCTCTTGTGGGCACGTGCACTGATGGGCATCGCCGAGGGGCCCGCGTGGTCCATCATGACAGCGCTGATCGAGGAGTCGTCTCACCCCAGCCGCCGCGGCAGAAACATCGGCATCGTCGTAAGCGCAGCGGCACTGGTCGGCCTTGCCGTCGCTCCCGTCTTGACCACGCAGGTTGCCGCGCGCTTCGGTTGGCGCTGGGCCTTCTTTGTGGCGGGAGTCCCGGGCGTCGTGGCCGGCCTGCTGATTTGGAAATTCGTCAAAGAGCCGCCAAGAAATTCCACTCCCGCCATTCACGGCCACGCAGTCCGCATCCGGGATTTCCTGTCCATCCTTCGGTATCCCAACATCTGGCTGTGCTGCGCCGGCGCCGCCGGTTTTATTTCCTGGCTATTCTTGGTGAACGTCTTCGCGCCGCTGTATATCACCGAGGTCGCGCATCAAACCCCGACGACGGCAGGCTTCCTGCTCGGCGCCACCGGCCTCGGCAGTTTTGTGCTGGGCTTTATCCTTCCCACGCTGTCTGACCGCTGGGGACGGAAACCGATCCTGATGCTTGCGGCCGTGATGTCAACCTTCGTCCCGATTCTGCTGTTGATTTCGCCGCTTTATGCGTATCCGTGGCTGCTGGCCGCCATCTTGTTTGTCGCGAATGCCGGCCAGGTTATGCCCACGTTGGTTATGGTCCTCATTCCAACTGAAAGTGTCCCCGCTCAATTCGCTGCCACTTCCATCGGACTGGCCACGTTTGTCGGAGAAATTATCGGTGCCACTCTCGCTCCCACCCTTGGCGGTGCCCTGGCCGAGAAGCATGGTTTGGGAATAACCCTGCTGATGTCCGCTGCTGGATCGGTTCTGGTTTTCCTTGCGGCCGTGTTCTTGAAGGAGACCGCTCACCTCAGGAGGGAAAATGGCGAACTTCTGCCCTCGCCTGGGGATTGAACGCCCGGCGAAGTTTCGAGGCCGCTGAGCCATCCGCCTGCGGCGAGCGGTCCGTCTTGATTCACCTTTTTGTGTTGCCGTACCGGGCCCGCTGCTTTGTTCCCCACGCCGACATCAGTTTGAGAATCGGCTTGAGGCTCTCTCCATGTCTCGTCAGAGAGTATTCCACTCGAGGTGGCACCTGCGCATACACCTTGCGGCGAATGATGCGGTCCCGTTCCAGCTCTCTGAGCTGCTGCGTCAGCATTTTCTTGGTCGTGACCGGCAGAAGCTTGTGCAGTTCGCCGAACCGGCGCGTTCCGCCCTCGAGGAAAAATAAGATCAGCGGCTTCCATTTTCCGCCGATGATGTCGGCGGTGAGCTTCACCGGGCAATTGAATTCGTGCATCTCCAGGTCTCCTTCCGGATACCAGGTTACTGAAAGGTGCCTACTAGCCAGGAAGAAACTCTAGCTTAAAATCGGCGCTCGGGCGAGTGCTTGTTCTCGTGGCAATCGGAGCCGCAGCCGCGCCGTGCCTTGCATCGCGTGCCGGCCTGTTCCGCTTTCGCCCTGCATCGCACATCTGTCGCGCAGGAGAAAACAATGAGCAGCAAGAGGCCGGTCGTCCTTTACGGCGCCAATGGCTTTTCCGGGCGGCTCGTCGCGGAGTTCCTGCGCGAGTACAACGTCCCCTTCATCGCCGCCGGCCGGAACCAGGCCAAGATCAAGGAGGTGATGGACCACGTTCCGGGTATTGAATCCGCGGATTACGAGATTGCCGAGGTCGGCGGCTCCGTGGACGACCTGGCTAAATTATTCGCCGGAGCGAAAGTTGTTTGTAATACAGTCGGCCCGTTCATCTATCACGGTTCGCGAGTCGTCGAAGCCAGCTTGAAGGCAGGTTGTCACTACATTGACATCGGCGGCGAGCAGGCCTGGCTGAGGGAAGTCGCGGAGAAGTGGGGCGAAAAGTTTGCCCAACGGGGACTCCTGGTCGCCCCGGCAACGGCGTTCATGTCGGTCCCGAGCGACATCGCCGCTCGCATCTGCCTCGAGAAGGGCGGGATCGACACCCTCGAAATTCTCACCATGTTCAAGGGCACGCCGACCTTCGGTTCCACGCAGACGATTTTTGCCGGGATCCGGACGGACGCATACTACCTCGAGCAAAACCGGTACAAGCTGTGGCCTCGCGCCACTGCCTACGAGGTGGTGGTGCCCGGCCTGATTCAAACGCAGCTCGCTCTTACCTGGGGCGGCTTTCCTCATCCGGTCTGGTTCAAGGATCATCCGCAAATCGCTAACGTGCGCTCGCTCGGCGGAATCCTCGACCGTCAGGTCATGGAAAATGTTGCGGCCACGGAAAAACACTTCGAGGAAAAGATCCGCCCCTTGCCCAAGCAGGAACAAGAGCGCAAGCTCGCCGAAATGGCTAAGTCCGTGCAGGCCGGCACGCCGCCGCGGGAAAACGTCCGTGAACATCGCACCATCGATGTCGTTCTCGGGCGCGGCACTACCGCTTTCGCACAGTGCGTTCTGTTCGGGACGTGTGCCTACCGGCAAACCGGACTGCTGCAAGCCTACGCGGCGCACAGTCTGATTCACACCCCGCCGCGAAAGGTGGGCTTTGCGTCGGCGGCTGAGGCGTTCGGCCATCGCGAACTCCTGCAGGTTCTCGAGAGTCATGGACTATCGAAGGCGAGGATGGATGGATGAGGGTGGCCCGGCGGCGATCGGTTGCGCCTAGAGCGCAATTCTTCCGCCATAGCATGAAGGCTTGAAACTCTATGCGTGCCATCGACTATTTCGACAAAGGCGCCTACGCGAATCCCGATCGCACCGCGATCATCGATCGCGACAGCCGCTACTCGTATCGGGAAACGCGCATGTTCAGCCAGCGCATCGCGCGCGCTCTGTGGGCCGGCGGTCTGCGCGGCGAAGAGCGCGTCGCGATTTTCTCACCCAACGATGCGCGCGTCCTCTTCTGCATGCTCGGCCTGATGCGCGCCGGCGGCGCTTGGGTCCCAATCAACGTCCGGGACGCGGCGGACGCCAGCGTCGCATACATGAACTATGTCGAAACGTCCTGGCTCTTCTATCACAGCAGTTTTCGGGATCGCGTCGATGAAATGAAGGCGCGGGTCCCGAGTTTGCGTCATTTCGTCTGCCTCGACGCCGAGGTGGGCGGCCATCCGTCGCTCGCGGCGTTTATGGAGCTGGGAAATTCCGCCGAAGAGATTGACTGGGCCGATCCGCTCGGAAACCTTGATCGTCTCGTCGGTATCGTTCCCACCGGAGGCACCACCGGCCCAGCCAAAGGCGTCCGCGTAACCAGCCTGTCCTGGGGAACGATGACGGAAATGGCCTCCCACTACTGGAGGGGCGACTGCGCCGCTCCGGTTTGTCTCAACATCGCTCCGCTCTCGCACGCGGCCGGCGTGGTGGCCTTTGCCATGTCCACTCTGGGAGCGACCAACGTTGTCATGCCGGGGTTCGACGCCCTCGAAGTCCTTCGCAATATCGAGCGCTTCCGCGCCACTCATCTGTTTCTGCCGCCGACCGCTTTCTATTCCTTGCTCGCGCACCCCCAGGTCGGCAACTTCGACTATTCCAGTCTCCGCGTTTTTCTGCTCGCAGCGTCGCCGGTATCCCCCGACAAGCTCAAGAAAGGCGTCGAGATTTTCGGTCCCTGCATGTGTCAATCCTACGGACAGACGGAAGCGCCCATGCTCCTGACCTTTCTCGACTCGAAGACCCTCGCGGCGGCCGCCGCCGATGACCATCCCGAACGTCTGCGAAGTTGCGGCAAGCCCACGTCTGCGGTTCGCCTGGCCATCATGGACGACAATGGCCGAATCCTGCCGCCAAACGAATGCGGCGAAATCGTCGCGCGCGGCTCCCTCGTCTCTCCGGGCTATTACAAATTGCCGGAGGCCACTGCCGAAATCAGGACGCACGGCTGGCATCACACCGGCGATGTCGGCTATCGGGACGAGGACGGTTACTTCTATATCGTCGATCGCAAGAAGGACATGATCATCACCGGCGGCTTCAATGTCTATTCCGCCGAAGTCGAAGCGGGCATCATGGCGCTGCCGCAAGTCCACGAATGCGCCGTCATCGGAGTGCCCGACGATACGTGGGGTGAAGCAGTGAAGGCGATGGTCGTCCTCCGGGAAGGTGAGACGCTCACCGAACAAGCGGTCCTCGCTCATTGCAAGACCAAGCTCGGCGGAGTCAAATCGCCGAAGTCGGTTGAATTCCGCGCGGAAATTCCGAAGACCGCCGCGGGCAAGATTGATCGCAAGGCGCTCCGCGCGCCCTACTGGGCCGGCACGGATCGCGCCGTCCATTGAGCGAAGGCCGTGAAACCAGGCGGGTGCCGCCGATATTCGCGCGAGCAAGCGATTAAAGGCTTGACAAAAAGCAGCACAGGCGATAGTTGTCTCTATCATCGGGGAGAGGTTTTCGGGAAAAGGCATCGGGTAAAGTTTGAACGTTTGTTTAGAAAATATTTCCTGGAAGGGGTGACCTATGAAGGGACGTTCGGGCCGGCTCGTTTTCCTTCTGTTTGTCGTTTTCCTGGGTTCTGCCGTCTCTGCCTTCGCGCAAGTCGGCGCCAGCACTGCCCAGTTGAACGGGTCGGTGCGGGATGAAAGCGGAGGCGCTGTCGTCAAGGCCGCCATTACCCTGCGCGAGATGGACACGAACCGTGTCTACACCGCGACCTCCAACGATGCGGGGTTTTATGTGCTACCCAACGTGCCTTCGGGGCGCTACGAACTCAAGGTTGCCTTTACCGGCTTCGCCAGCTACACGCAGACTGGGATCGTGCTGACGGTGGGCCAAACTGCTACGGTCGACGTCAACTTGAAGATCTCCACGCACGGTGAGCAGGTCACCGTCACCGGCGAAGCGCCGGCGGTCGAGCCCTCGCGAACGGAAATCAGTCAAGTCATCGGCACGAAGGAGATCGGTTCTCTTCCCATCAGCGGCAGGCTCTTCACCGATTTCGCTCTTCTCACTCCGGGTGTGGCCACCGGGCGGACCAGCTTGCAGTCCACGTTCACGGAATTTGAGGTCACCCGGGTCTCCTTCGGCGGCATGCGCGACTTCAGCAATATCGTGACCGTGGACGGCGCCGATACCATCAACACGGTCACGTCTTCCCAGCGGGCCACGCCTTCGCAGGAAGCCGTCAGCGAATTCCGCGTGGTGAACAACAGCTTCGGCGCGGAGTACGGCCGGGCGCTCGGCGGGATCGTCAACATTGTCACCAAGTCAGGCACAAATGAATTGCACGGCTCGTTGTACGATTATCTTCGCAACCAGGCCACCGACGCGCGGTCCCTCCTCCAGCCTGCGCCTCTGGCCAATACCCTCCGGCAAAACCAGTTCGGCGCGACCCTCGGCGGTCCGCTTCGAAAGGACAAGACCTTTTTCTTCATGAACTACGAGGGTCAGCGGCGCGGCGAGGCGCCCACCTATCCCTCCTCTCTCAGGGACAACCTGGCGACAATCAATGCGGCCAAGGCATTCCTCGGAATCCTGCCGGAAAACCTAAACGTCTTGAAGACAGCCGATACCGACAACGGGATCATCAAGCTCGATCACCAGATCACCAGCAACAATCGCGTGTCCGTCCGCTACAACATTGAAGATGCGCGCGACTTTAATGTGTTGGTGGGAAACACGCTCGATGGCGGCGGCATCGGAGCCCCGAGCAGCGGGCACAATACTTTTCTTCGCGATCAATCCCTGGTCGGCACGGTCTCCTCGCAAATCAGATCCAACCTGGTTAATACTTTCTTGGCGCAGTACGCCCGGCGCCACTATGATTTCCCCGGAGTTACCGGACAGCCGAACCTCGACGTCCCCAACACGCTTCTGTTCGGACACAACTTCGGGGTATTCGATTTTATCGGTGAGTCTCGTTTGCAATTCTCGGACTCCGTTGCTTGGGTGAAGGGCTCCCACGTTCTGAGCTTTGGAGTTGACACCAACTTCATCCGGGATAAGGTCACCTGGCCCGGATTCACCCCCATGCGCATCGTCCTTCCGGCGCTCAACTGCATGGTCAACTTCGCGAACTTTGTGAACATAAACAATTCCCCGACGCCAATCGCTCAAATCCCCACCCAGCCGCCGTGCCCTCCTCCTCCAATCGTTCCCGCGACTGGTGTTCCCATTATTTTCTGGGGCGCTCCGCTCGGATCAGGCTCGAGCACCTCTCTGAACGGCACCAGTCCCCCGCCTCTTCCGACAAATTGGCAGAACGCTTATTTGCCTTCCCTGACGGAAGACTTCAACGTTCACCTGAACCACTCGTATTTCGGACTGTTTGTTCAGGATCAGTGGAAGCTTTCTCCCCGCCTGACCTTCAACTACGGCTTGCGATGGGACTTTGAGGGCGGCTTGACCAAGCAGATCAACCACGACTACAACAACTTTGCCCCACGAGTCGGAATCGCTTATTCCCCCGACAGGCACACCGTCATTCGCGCTGGGGGCGGAATTTTCTTCGACCGCTACAACCTCGGGTTTCTGTTCGTGACCTTCCCGCAACGGCCGCCGTCGCAAGTCATCGACCTGGTGAATGGGCTGCCAGTCATCCTGCCGGGCCCGCGGCAGGGCGCACAAACTGCTGTTTGGGCTCTCAACCAGGAGCCCTTTATTCCCGGGTTGTTTGATGCCGCCGTCGATGCCCGTACCCTCCTCAGGACGGGCCAGGTTCCGCAGAACTTTTTCAACTCTCCCGGTAGAGGGCTACTGACCGTGGCCGTCGACGGAGTGGACCCACGCAGTCGAACCTCCTATTCCGAACAGGCAAGCCTTGAGATCAACCGCGAAATTGGTAAGGGCCTGACGGTCAGCGCCGGGTATCTCTTTGTCTCCGCTCATAAGCTGGTGCGGGCGGAGAACTTAAACGTGCCGTGCCCGGTCGGCACCACCACTACCAAACGCGACAGCAACAACGTGATCACGAGCTGCTCTGGCGCCCCAGCGGGCAAGGACTCGTTTCCAGGCGTGCTCGAATACAACGCCGGCCTTGTCTATTACACGGACAACAGCGGCAACTCGATCTTCCACGGGTTGACCCTCCAGGCCAGCGAGCGGGCCGGCAATTACTTCCGCCTCAACGCCAACTACACCTTTTCGAGGACGCTGGATGACGGGACCTTCACCACATTCGTCAGCACTCCGCAAGACCTGTACAAGCGATTCCTGGAGCGGGCCAATTCGAATCAGGACATTCGCCATCGGTTCATCGCCAATTTCATCGCCACCGCTCCGGAGAAGAGCTTTCTCCGGAACTTTGAGTTGAGCAGCATCGTCACGGCGCAATCTGCCCGCCCCTTCACCATATTTGTGGGGTTCGATGCAAACGGCGACACCAACCCTGTGACAGATCGCGTGGGAACAGCAGCGAGGAATACCTACTTCGGCGATAAACTCGTGTCCGTGGACCTTCGCCTATCCCGGTACTTCCAGCTCCGAGAGCATCTGCGGCTCCAGGTGATCGCCGAGGCGTTTAATCTTTTCAATCGCGCCAACGTGGATGAAGTATTTAGTGTCTATTTCGCGCCGACCTTCATTGGATCTCAGCCGAGACACTATAAAGACGGCGTCGTGGACCCGGCAAATCCAGGTTTCGGCAGTCCAAGAACCACGTTCAACCCTCGGCAGTTCCAGTTCGCGGCGAAGTTCTCGTTCTAGCTGCCGCGTCGCAGGGTAGCGCTCGTTAGCGCCGGATTTAAGTAAAGCTCGAGCCCCCAGGCTCCGGCCTGGGGGCCGGCTGCCCGCCGCGGAGTGCTGTGATCCGTTTCCCTTTGCTCGGTCCTCCGAGGTAGCTTGCGCTTCCAGAATTGCAGGATTATTGTTTTTCCGGCTTTCGAAATTCCTCAGGAGAACCGGTCATGGTGATTCTTGTCTTGGTTCATGGCTCCAGGCATGACGGCAGCGCCGCGGTGCGACCGATCTCTCCGCACCGCAAATAGAAGTGGAAAGAAAGCTCAAAGCCGTGCTAAGCGTCTCCGCCAAAGTCGAGCTCGTACCTGCGGGAACGCTGCCCAGGTTTGAAATAAGAGGCCAGTCGGTCAAATAGCTCTACGAAAACTGACGCGGAGCGATTCGGGAAATGCCAAGACTGGACGCCAAGCCGGAACCCATCGACGTGGATCTCGAAAAGTCGGCCATCGTCGTGGTGGACATGCAGAACGCCTTTGCCAGTAAAGGCGGGATGCTGGACATCGCGGGGGTGGATCTGTCCGATGCTCCCCGCGTCGTCCGCGCCATCCGCGCACTTCTCGACGCGGCGCGGCCCGCCGGCATTCCAGTTGTCTTTCTTCAGATGGGATACAAACCAGACCTCAGCAACAGCGGCGGGCCCAACTCTCCCAATTGGCATAAAGAATTGGCGATGCATCTGATGCACGTCAAGCCGGAATTGAAGGGCAAGCTGCTAACGGAAGGAACGTGGGACTTCGCCATTGTGGATGAACTTGCCCCCAAGCCCGGCGACCTCGTCATCATCACGACGCGTTAGAGCGGATTTGCCGGGACGACGCTGGATTCGGTCCTGCGCATGCGCGGCATCCAGTATCTCTTCTTTACGGGCATCGCTACCAACGTTTGCGTTGAATCCACGCTGCGGCACGCCTTTTTCCTGGATTACTGGCCGATTCTCCTCGCGGACGGCACCATGCCCGCCGGCGAGCGCAGCGTGCAAGAAGCGACGCTGTTCAATGTCGAGTCTTTCTTCGGTTGGACGATGAATTCGCAAGAGCTGATGAAGAATCTCCAATCGCATCCCAGGTGAGGGCTTCGTGTGGACTGTCGATATCGACGTGGGCGGCACTCTGACCGACGGCATTTTCACCAACGGCGCAAATCTTGCCTGCGTGAAAGTGGACACGACGCCCCACGATCTCACCGTGTGCCTTTTTGACTGTCTGGCGCAAGGCGCCGCGAGCCTTGGTTTCCCCGGCACAACCGAGTTTCTCGAAAACGTCGAACTGATCCGGTGGTCCACGACCATTACTTCCAACGTGCTGGCCGAGTCGCGCGGGCCCAGAATTGGCTTGCTCGTTTCGCGCGGCCACGAGGCCGACCTGTACGGCGCGGAGCCTCGCAGCCTGGTCTTGGACCGGCTTCTCAACGGCGACGATGTGATTGGAATAGATGCCTCCGCGGGAGAAACCGAGATCATGAATGCGGCCCGCTCCCTCCTGGAAAAAGGTGTGCGCAGAATCTGCGTCAGCCTCGAAGGTTCCCACCGCGACCCGGCTCGCGAACTCTCGATCAAGAAAATCATCGATCAACAATATCCCGATCATTTTCTGGGTTCCGTCCCCGTCCTCGCCGGGAGCGATATCTCCAAAAGCTCCGAGGACCGCACGCGTACCTATTGCGCCCTGATCAACGCCTATACGCATGGCGCGCTTGCCGCCACTTTGTTCAAGGCAGAGGACGAGCTGCGCGAAACTTCCCGGTATGCCGGCACATTTCTCGTCAGCCACATCAACGGCGGTGTCGCGGGAATCGCGAAGACCAAAGCGATTGACACGATCGAGTCCGGGCCGATTCTCGGCCTCCATGCCAGCGCCTTTCTCGCCAAGGCGTATGGCGCGAGCGACGTCATCGCCATGGATATCGGCGGGACCACGGCGAAGGTCGGCGTCTTGCGAAATGCCGAGCCCATCTACCGGAAGCCCGCCGACTTCTTCGGCATCTCCGTCGGCATCTCGCTTCCCTACTTGCGCTCCATTGCGCTTGGCGGCGGCAGTGTCATCAAGGCCGTCGGCAATCCGCAAGCGCCGGATATTCAGCTTGGCCCGGAAAGCATGGGCTCCTTTCCGGGACCGGCGTGCTACGGCCTCGGCGGAGATCAGCCCACCCTCACCGACGCCTTTGTCACCGCCGGGCTCATCAATCCGGATTTCTTCCTGGGTGGAACAAAGCCGATTGACCGCGCGCTGGCCCGGCAAACGATCGAAGAGTTGGTCGCACGACCTCTGCGTCTTTCGGCGGAGGAAGCTTGCAAAGCCATCGTTGGCCGCGCATTTGCATTGGTCGCTCAGATAATCGCCAGCGCACAAGCCGACCTCCAGCAAGACCTCTCCAAACACACGCTGTTCGCCTATGGCGGAAACGGCGGCCTCTTCGCTTGCGGCGTGGCCGAAAAAGCCGGCCTGCATCGTGTTCAATTGTTTTCGCTCGGCCCTGTGTTCAGCGCGTTCGGCTCGTCCGTCTCGGAAATCTGCCACGTGTATGAACGCGCGGCCCCTGACGCGCCGATCTCGGACGCAAATTTGAGCCGGATTCGCCAGGCTCTCGAGGAAATGAAAGCGGAAGGCGTGAAGGATCTTCTCGGCGAAGGCATCCGCCCGGACGGCGTCAGCCACGCTGTTGAGCTCGAGGTCTCGACAAAGGGCCGACCATCGGTCTCCGTACCCTGCCCGGAATCATCCTTTCGCAGTGCGAAGGAATTGCAGGCCGCTCTTGCCGCGGCCCTGGGAATGGCCGGCAAAGCGCACGGTGGAGCAATCGCTCTCGAGCTGATACGCGTTCGGGTGAACAAGGCGATGTCGAAGCCGCGGCTCGTCGAGCACCCGTTGCAGGGTTCGGATTCCTCGCAGGCGCGCACAGGCACGCGGCCCGTCTCCTGGGGAAGCCACGATGGCGAAGCTCAGCTTTATCGCTGGGAATCCTTGCAGCCCGGCAATCGCGTCGAAGGTTGCGCGGTGCTTGAAGGCATCAACACCACCTACTTCATTCCCGAGGGCTGGGTGATGCTTGTGGACCGCTTCGGAAACGGCGCACTCACGCGGCGCCCGAACTAGCTTTTGCAATCCACGCGGGACGAGGAAAACGGAAAATGGCTCCGGAACAACCGAACCGCATTCGCGTCACGGAATATCTGGACCTGGACCTCGACCGGGAACAATGGGTGTGCAACCGTTGTGGACGCGCGCTCGGGTCCGCTCGCGAAAACTACAAGAAGGGCTGCCTGCTCCACGAGCGCGACCCGCGGGAAATTCACCCGCCGCTGGTTTCCGGAGCGTTCAATTTTTCCCACGACCCGCTCTGGGTTCGCATCGTCGAATTTTATTGTCCCGGCTGCGGCACGCAGGTCGAAACCGAATACCTGCCGCCGGGGCATCCCATCACCCACGACATCGAAATCGACGTGGACCGGCTCAAGGAAAGATTGCGCAAGGGTGAATTCGTCATCCGCGATCAGCGGCTCGAGGCCGCCGAATGAACTCCATTGATATCGATGTCGGCGGAACCTTCACCGATCTGGTTCTCAATTTCAACGGAAAGTCCCTCATCAAGAAAGTTCCCACCACGCCCTACGATCTCTCTGTCTGCTTCTCGCGCGTGATTGAAGAAGGCGCCAATACGCTCGGCCTGAAGATCGAAGAGCTGTTGCCGGCCATCGACATGATCCGATATTCCACCACCATCGCCATGAACCGGCTGATCGAAAAAAAAGGTCCGCGCCTGGGCTTGATCACCACCGAAGGCCACGAAGACGTTGTGCTGATCGGCCGAGGCGCGCAGTGGATCGACGGCACGCGCGTCGCTGAGCGTCGAAATCTGGCCGTTCAGAAAAAACCGGATCCGCTGATTCCTCGCGACATGATTGTCGGCGTCAAGGAACGCACCGACTCCCGCGGTGAGGTGATCCGGCCGCTCGATGAAAACGATGTCCGCGAAAAGGTTCGCTACCTCGTCTCCCGCGGCGCGCGTGGCTTCGTCGTCTCCCTTCTCTGGGGTTTTCTGAATCCTGTTCACGAGCGCCGCGTGAAAGAAATCATTCGCGACGAGTACAAGGAATTTCACATCGGTTACTTGCCGGTCGTCCTCGCCGGTCAAGTCGTCGGCAAGCTCGGCGAATACGAACGTACACTTGCGGCCATCCTCGATGCCTACCTCCAGCGCTCCATGCAGATCGACCTCTCCGCCATGTGGGACAAGCTCCGCGAGCGCGGCTACAGGAAACCTTTGCTCATGATCCAGAGCTCCGGCGGCATCGCGGAAGTTTTTCGCACCACCGCTTGCCGCACCTTCAACAGCGGTCCCGTGTCTGGGCTGATGGGCGCTCATCACGTTGCGAAATCGCTGGGCTACGAGAATGTGGTGATGACCGACATGGGCGGAACCAGCTTCGACGTCGGTCTCGTCGTCAAGGACAGCGTGCGCAGCTACGACTTCCGTCCGATCATCGATCACTGGATGGTCGGCATCACGATGATCAAAACCCTCTCTGTCGGCGCCGGCGGCGGCTCCATCGCCTCGATCAATCCCCTGCTGAACAATCAAGTGCAAGTCGGTCCGCGAAGCGCCGGATCCATGCCGGGCCCCGCCTGCTTCAACCTCGGCGGCACGGAGCCGACCGTCACTGACGCCGACGTCGTCCTCGGCTACATTAATCCGGATTACTACTCCGGTGGCAGGATGCGCCTTGATAAGAACCGCGCGATTCAGGCCGTCCGCGACAAGATCGCGAAACCCCTTGGCATTGGCATCGAGGAAGCGGCTGACATCGTTCGCCGGATCGTCAATGGCAACATGGCTTCCGCCATCATGAAGGAAGTTCATCTGCGCGGGCACAGCCCGGAAGAATTCATCCTCTTCGTTGGCGGCGGTGCCGGCGCCACTCACGCCGCTGGCTACAAGGGCGATATCCGCAAGGCCGTGACGTTTCCCTTTTCTCCCGTCTTCTGCGCTTTCGGTTCTTCGACCATGGACATCATGCACGTCTATGAAGCGTCCAAGAAACTCACCCTGATGTCCCCGAGCAGCCAGAAGCTCACGCAAGACTACGCGGCATTCAACGCAGCGGTCGAATCGCTTGTCGAGCAGGCGCGGAGAGACCTAGCGGGAGACGGCCTCAATCCAAACGAAGCAGCGTTTGTTCTCGAGCTCGACATGCTCTACGGCGGTCAGTTCCACGTAAAGCGCGCCCTTTCGCCGCGGCTGGCCATGCATTCTCCGGAAGACGTCCGCGCCATCTGCGACGCCTTTAACAAGGAATTCAGCGAAGCCTTCAGCCCCTTCGTCGTCAACCCGGAAGGCGGCATATTCGTTGAAAGTTTTATCTTGAAGGCCATCGTGGCAACGCAAAAAGTTTATTTACCCAAGATGCCGCTCCAGGGGCACGATCCGGCCGCAGCCGGCAAGGGCGAGCGCCGTGTCTACTGGCCGGAAGCGAAGGACTATCGCGCGACGCCGATTTTTTCTTATGAATTGCTTCGTCCCGGCAACGCATTAGAAGGCCCAGCCGTCCTTGAGGGCGAATACACAACCGTGGTCGTGCCGCCGCTCATGCGTTTTTCAATGGATGAACACGGGCTCGGCATCTTGGAAGGATAAGCGGCCTGCACGATTGAAGGAGATCTATGCCTATTCCGACGCTGGCAGAAAAACTTGAGTGGCTCAAGCCCGCTCCCGCCACGCCCCACGAAATGGAGTGCGCCGCCAAAATCCCTCAGGGAGATTACGAGATCGGCGTGCAGGTCACCAACGACATTTTGGACGAAGCGATGGAAGTGTTCGTGCGCTCATCGCGCAGCTACTTCGGCGTCTCCGGCGATTCGATGGTGGCCATCTTCACCGCGAACGGCGATCTCGTAAATGCGTCCTGCGGCACCTACCTGCACGCTATCATTCAACCAATCGTCATTAAGTTTATCCAGAAATACTATCAGCAGAATCCGGGAATTCGCGAGGGCGACATCTGGTACACCAACGACGCCCTCTATGGCGGCATTCATAACCCGGATCAAGTCGCGCTCATGCCGATTTTTCACAAAGGTAAGCTGCTGGCGTGGGCCTCGGCGGCGTTGCACACCACTGAAACCGGCGCGATTGAGCCCGGCGGCATGCCCGTCAGCGCGCGATCGCGATTCGAAGAAGGGCTGAATATGCCGCCCATCAAGATTGGTGAAAACTTCGAAATCAGGAATGACTTTCTCGAGTTCTACTCCGTCTACGGCCTCCGCGCGCCCGCGATGTTCATTTCCGACCTGCGCGCGCGTTGCACCACCGCGGACCGCGTCCGGATCCGCCTCCTCGAGTTTGTCGAAAAGCGCGGCCCCGGGTTTCTCATCGGATTGCTTCACAAGATGTCCGAAACAGCCGAAGCTGGCGCTCGAAAAAAAATCAAAGCACTTCCGGACGGAAAATTCCGCGCCGTCGTCTTCAACGATGCCCTTGGATGGACGCCCGCTCTGGTCCGCGCCTGTTATCTGACGCTCACCAAGCTGGGCGACAGAATCACTTTCGATTTCCACGGCACCTCGCCGGAAAATCCTTCCTCGTACAACGTCCACCCCCAGGCCGTCGTCGGACACATCGCCAATTTCATCTACGAATATATTTTCCACGACCTGCCCATTTGCAGCTCCACGTTCGCAAATATGGATTTTATTTTCCCGGAAGGCAGCTTGCTCAATCCGGACCGTATGGCGGCGACGAGTTGCTGTGTGTACATCGGCATGCAGACGCGTTGCGCCACGCACAACAGTTTCGCCAAGATGATCTTCAGCAGCGCGGCCCTGTGGAGGCAAGTGGCAGCGGCTCCCGGAAGCCAGCATACGGCGCAGATTTGCGCCGGCCATTCGCAGTGGAAGCTCGCGGTCTCCGACGTCCTTTCCTTTTCGCTCAACACCCAGGGGCAAGGCGGCCGGGCGGCATCGGACGGGATGGACGCCTACGGCTTCGCTTGGTGCGCGTTTGGCCGGGCTCCCGACTCGGAGCAGGTGGAAAGCGAGTTGCCGGTCACCGTCACGCTCTCGCAGCACTGGAAGGATTCCAGCGGCCCCGGCCTTCATCGCGGCGGCTCGGGCGGCGTGCAGCAGTGGATGATTCACAAAGTGCCGGAGTTGGTCTCGCTCTGCATGGGCAATGGAAGCAAGGTGCCCCTCGGGCAGCCGCTCTTCGGTGGATACGCTTCCTCGCCTATTCCCGGCATCAGCGTTCGTAAGGCCGACTTGCTGCAAGAAATGCAGAAAGGAAATGCGGAACTCACACTGGACCTCCGCTCCATCCTGGAAAAAGGCACCATCCACGGTGAATGGAACTACGAACTGATCGCGCGGACTCCCAAGGTTTATCAAGAAGGAGACCTGTTGTTCGGATTCAGCGGCGGCGGTCCCGGCTACGGGGACCCGCTCGAGCGCGAGCCAAGTGAGGTTCTCGAAGACCTGCGGAAAAATATCATCTCGGATTGGACCGCGCAGAATATTTACCACCTCGCATACGACCCCGAGCGCCGAAAATTGGACGCGGAGAAAACCAATCAGCGGAGAGACACCGAACGGAAAGCCCGGCTCGCGCGCGGCAAGTCCTTCGATGAATTCCACGAGGAATGGAACAAGAAGAGCCCGCCGAAGGAGAGCCTGCAATGGTATGGCTCCTGGCCCGACGCCAAGCCTCTCGGGCCGGTCTTCCGGCCCTGAGCAATGGCCGAAAATCTCACTCCCCGGCAGACGGTCAGAAGATTGTTGCAGGGAATCTCGCCGCCGCGGCCGTTGTTTCTCCCGATTGTGTTTTCCCTCGGCGCCCGCGTGGAGAACTTGCCGCTTCGCGCGTTCCTCGGCAATCCCACGAAAATCTCCAACTCACTGAGGCAAATCCGCAGCCACTTGCGTTCGGACGGTGTCGCCTGTTACTTCGATCCTGTCCTCGAAGCCGAAGCCCTGGGCGCCGCTCTGCACTGGACCACGGAAGATCAGCCGCCATCGATCGAGTGGCCTCAGCGTGCGATGAAGGGCGAGCTTCCGCAGGGGCTCCGCTCTCCCAAAGAGGCAGCGAAGAGCGGCCGAGTTGCCGTCGCCGTCGAAGTGATTCGCCGGCTCAAATCTCTGTTGCGCGATGACCCGTTGCTCATGGCCGGCGTCACCGGCCCGTTCACGCTTGCCGCCCGCCTCACCCAAATGGATCGCGAGACTGCGCTGCGCAAAGAAGATCTAACCGACGCCGCGTTAGAAATCGCCGCCTCGGTGACCACCCAGATCGCATCCGCCTTCGTGGAAGCGGGTGCCAATTTGATTTTCATTCAGGAAGAAATTCTTCCGCCTCTTTCAGCCGAGAATTGCGAGGCCTGGGCTTCCCTTCTCGCGCCCACGATCAATATCATCCGGTTCTATGAAGCGCTTCCCGTTCTCCAGCTCTCGAACAGCAGTTCCTTCGCCACGAACAGTGATGTCATTTTTCAGCAGCACTGGGATTGCGTCCTCTGCCCCGCGCTAGAGATTCCTTCGGCAAACATGGCCGGAAGATTTCCTGAATCGAGGACTGCGACCCTCGGTATCGCCCTGCCCCTCGAAGCTTTCCAGCCAGAGGAATCAGGCAGCAAAGACCTCGATCCGTTTCTTCGTCATGCGATTTCGGAATGGCGTCCCGCGCTTCTGAC